>JADDPR010000231.1 GCA_016781775.1 Rubrobacter sp.
CGAAGTTCTCGAAGGCCGGGTAGAACTCGCTCGTGGTGACGGGGCTGCGGGAGAAGGAGGCGAGGGGTTGGCTCTCGCCCCTGCCCGGCTCGCGCAGCCATATCTTGACGTTCTCTTCGTCGAACTCGATCACGTTGTACGACGGGGGCATCGTGCCCCGCACCCGCATGCTCGACGCCGTGCCGGAGTGGACGATCCTCACCCCCGAGATGCTCCACACGTAGGGGACGTGGCGGTGCCCGGAGAGGACCATGTCGATCTTCAGCTCGCGCAGAATAGCCATAACATCACCCGCGTCCCTGAGGTTGTTCACGTCGCGGCCGGTCCCGGGGACGGCGAGGATGTGGTGGTGGATCATGAGTATCCTCGGTCCCCGATCCCAGCCCCGAAACTCCGAATCTAGCCAGGCGTAGTGCTCCCGCCCTACCTCCCCCTCGTCGAGGTCGGGCTTGGTCGAGTCGAGGGCGACGACCTTCGCCTCGCCCTCGGGGACGGAGATGACCGTCGACGTCTCGCGCATCCCAAAGAACTCCTCGAAGTGACGGTACCCGACGTTCTTGGCGTCGTGGTTACCCATCGCGAAGACGATGTTCGGGCATTCGAGGCGGTCGAAGAAACCCCTGGCCTCCTCGAACTCCCACCGGTAGCCCTCCATTGTGAGGTCCCCGACGACGGCCACGAGGTCGGGGGAGAACTCGTTCGTCTCCTCGATGGCGGCAGAGAGAAGGTCGGGCCTGAACAGGCCCGACCCGACATGAACGTCCGACATTTGTACTATCCGCATTCCCCGAGCCTCCCGCGTCGGCGTTTTTACGTCCTATACGCGGGAGGCATTATGCCCTCTCCGGGCCCTAGAAATTTAGTGCGAGTGCGGGTCCATCTTCGCCACCTCCGCGGCGGCGAGCTCGTCGCCGGTCACGGGGTTGCCCGCGATGGCCTGCTGCAGGCTCTCCTCGTCGGTGATGATGGCGCCGTCGGGAATGACGCTGCCGGCGGGGATGGTGAAGGAGAGCTCCTCCCCCTCCTCGACGGCCGGGCCGGCGATCACGGCGTCCTCGCCGATCTGGACGTTGTCCTCGACGATGGCACGGAAGACGACGGAGCGGTCCTCGGCTGTGACGCCGTTGCCCATCTCGAGCGGGCCGTGGAAGACCACGTCGTCGGCCGAGGTCAGGTCGTCGCCGATCTGGATCTCGGTCTCCTCCAGGGCGTGGAACGTCACCCTATCGTCGAGGTCGGCGTTCGCGCCTATGACGATCGGGGAGCCCTCGTCCGCCCGGATGGCCGTCCTCTGGCCGATCTGGGCGTTGGGACCGATCCGAACGTCGCCCACGATCCTGACGAACTCCTGGATCTCGAACGGCTCCGCTACCTGCGGCTCCGTCTGCTCGTTGAACGAGGTCGCGGGGTTGGGGCCCGTCACGCCCACGACCGCCTCGTAGCCCTCGGTCTCGTAGAGCTCAATGTAGCCCTCGGCGAACTCGGCGTTTACGTCGAGGACGCCCTGGCGGAACTCCTCAGTCGCCGGCTCAGCTTCGGGAAGCGCGTCGGCCTGCTCCTGGGTCGTGATCTCCTCGCCCGGCCCGACGAGCCTGTTCTCGGGGATGGTTACGTTCTCGACGGAGGCGCCGTGCAACACGAACGCCCCGTTCTCGAGCGTCGAGTTTATGACCTCGGCGTTGAACCCGACGAAGGCGAAGTCGCCGACCTGAGAGTCCCTGATGATGGCGTGGTGCGCCAGGCTGGTACGATCGCCTATCGTCGAGGAGTTCTCCAGGGCGCGCACGAGGATGTTGTCCTGGGCGTTGCTCTCGTTACCGATCGTCACCCGCTGATCGGGAGAGGCCCGCAGGATCGTATTCGAAGCGACGAAGCTCCTCTCCCCGATCAAAACCTCCCCGAAGATCTCCGTCAGGGGAGCCACGTAGCTCGTCCCGACGACCGGGTTGCCAGGCTCGACAGGCGTGAGCTGCCCGCTCTCCCCGCCGGTCGTGCCGCCCTGCATCCCGCCGGTCGTGCCGCCGGTCATGCCGCCGCTCCCGCCGGTCGTGCCGTCACCGCCGCTCGATTCGCCGCCGGTAGACCCGCCGGACTGAGCCTGTTCCTGCTGGGAACTCTCCTCCTGAGCACCGCCCTGCTGCGCCTCCTGCCCGCCCCCACCGCCGCACGCGGCGACGAAGCCGGTCATTGCCGCGGCGAGTACCGCCAGTGAAACCTTGCGTACCATTCAGTCCCCTTCTATCCTTGCCGCGGAGATCGCGGCTGATGCGCGAAGCCGGGAGTGCCGTCCTCGCGGTTCCTTTCCCGCGGCACTCCCGGCCCGCTCTGTCTCGCGGCCTATATGCCCCAGCAGATAAAATATTACTCGGCTTATATGCGTGCCCGGGCCGAACCGTCGTCCACGACTTCCTCTCGACGACCCGCAGGCCACGCTAACCCGGCGACGGCCGCGTTCCGTCCACGAACTCGCCGAAAATCCCCTGACGCGATTCGCGTAGGGATAGGTGGCCGCCTCTCCCTACGCCTCGAGGTCGCGAAGGAGCTTGTGCGCCCTCGCGAGTTGCGCGTCCACGGAGGCCGGCGAGGTGGAGCCCGGAGATCTCTTGTTCGCGACGCTGCCCATAGGGGTGAGGAGCTCCCTCGGAAGGTCGGCGAGGGCTGGGTGGGCGGCGGCCAGTTCCTTCTCGGGGACCTGCTCGAAGGGTATACCGGCCTCCTCGCAGCGGCGAACGAGGCGGCCGACGGCGTGGTGGGCCTCCCGGAAGGGGACGCCCCTGGCCGCCAGAAAATCGGCGAGCTCGGTGGCGAGCGCGAAGCCACCGGCGGCGCCCGTCATCCGCTTCCCGTCGAAGGCCGCGGTCCGCAGCATCTCGGGGAGGACGGCGAGGACGGCGAGGACGGCGTCCACCGAGTCGAAGATGGGCTCCTTGTCCTCCTGGAGATCCTTCTGGTACCCGAGCGGGAGGCCTTTGAGGGTGATGAGGAGGGCGTTGAGGTTGCCGATCAGACGCCCCGCCTTGCCGCGCATCAACTCGTAGGCGTCCGGGTTCTTCTTCTGCGGCATGATCGAGGACCCCGACGAATAGGCATCGTCGAGTCGGGCGAAGCCGAACTCGGCGCTCGTCCACAGCACCCACTCCTCGCCCAGGCGGCTGAGGTGGACCCCCAGGACGGCTAGGGCGTAGAGCAGATCGAGGGCGAAATCCCTCTGGGAGACGGCGTCGAGCGAGTTGACGAGCGGCTGCATGCCGATCTCCCGCGCCGTGATCGCGGGCTCGACGGGATGCGGCGTCCCCCCAAGCGCCGCCGCCCCGAGCGGCGAGACGGAGGCCCCCTCGCACGCCGCCTCCAACCGTTTCAGGTCGCGCTCGAAGGCGCGGAAGTGGGCGAGGAGGTGGTGGGAGAGCAGGATCGGCTGCGCCCGCTGCAAGTGCGTGTACCCCGGCAGGACGAGGTCGCGGTTCGCCCCGGCGACCTCCACGAGGGCCCGCATCACCCTCAGGAGGGCGTCGCTTACGCGCCCCGCCGCGTCCCGGACGAAGAGGTGCAAGTCCAGCGCGACCTGATCGTTGCGGCTCCGGCCCGTGTGCAGCTTGAGCGCCACGTCCCCGACGATCTCGCGCAGGCGACGCTCGACCGCCGTGTGGACGTCCTCGTCCGAGAGCGTCCACGAGAACCGTCCCCCCTCGACCTCCTCCAGGACGGCCCGCAAGCCGCGCTCGAGCTCGGCCGCCTCCTCACCGGAGATTATCCCCCGCTCGCCGAGCATCCCGGCGTGAGCGATGGAGCCCCTGATGTCGTACGGCGCGAGCCGTGCGTCGAAGGGTATCGAGGCGTTCAACCTCTCGAAGGCCTCCGCCGGCGTCGTCCCGAACCTGCCGCCCCACAGGGGGCCTCTTCTCTCCTCAGTCATGCGTGGCAGTTTAGCCCAGCGAACCGTGAACGGCTTTACCGAACACGGTAGCGCCGCTCCGATGGCCGAAGTTACAATTAGTTACAACGTCTCGACGCGAGGAGGTCCGTGATGAGCAGGGGTCCTTTCGGGGTGGTCCAGCGGGCTGTGGTCGGGGCGGCGAGGCTTGGGTTCCGGTACTGGTGGGCCATCCCCGCGTTCCTCGGGTTTCTGCCGGCGTTACTTCTCTCCAACGTGCTGTTGAACTCGGTTGCCGCGGTGAATCTACCTTGTACCAGGGTCGAGTTCGGCGCCCCCGGCAGCCAGTATGGCGGTTGCTCCATCATCGCCGGCGAGCTTATCGTGGCCGTGGCGGTCGCCTGGGCCGTGCCGGCCCTCGTACTCGTGGCCCTGCTCCACCTCCTGAGGCGTGGCCGCCGGGGCGGAGATGCCCGGGAGGCTCGTTCGGGCACGGTGGGGGGTGCGACCGGGGTGGATCTTACTGCCCTCTTCGTGAGGACCGTTGCCGTCCTCGTGGGTCTCGCCAACATGCTCGTGATCTGGGACCCGATCGGCGTCGTTGGCGCCCCGGGGAACCAGTCCGCGGCGTACTTCCTCGGGAACGGGCTCACGGCGGTGTTGGCAGGCCTTGTAGCCTCCGAGGGCGTCCTAAGGGTAGGACGCTCGGCCCTGGGCGGGGGGTTCCTCGCCCGGTACGGCATCACGGTGCTCGGGCTTTGCCTCGGAGGGGCGATACTTGGTGGTACGTCTTGGGTACTCGGCGCATTTTCCAGTATCCCGTCCGGGGCGCAGGAGGGTCCCGAAGGGGGCATCCTGTTCGCGGCCTGGGGGC
>JADDPR010000436.1 GCA_016781775.1 Rubrobacter sp.
CACTTGGCGGACCTGCTGGTCTAGCTCATTGCTCATCAGTCGTCTTAGCGGAGGCTAAAAGTGACGGCCAAAACTCAAAATGAACCGAAACGTTTCCCTAAGCAACAAGCACAATAGACATGACGGGGGACGAACATTTGATCGAGGCGGTAGCGGCCGGAGACGGCAGGGCTCTCAAAGAGCTCTTCCGTCGGCACGCCCCGTGGGTCGCCGGACCGTTTGAGGCGCGCAATGCCGGCTCACGGGGTCGAGGATGCGCTCCAGGAGACGTTCATCGCTGTGTAGCGCGGGGCGGAGGGCTACCGGGCCGACTCGGCCCCTGGGGCCTGGATCTGGGGCATCGCCCGCCGTCAGGCCGCGCTCTGGGCACGTAAGAACGGCCGTCCCGAGCCGATCCTCGAACAAGCTCAAGAAACCGAAGACCCGGCCGTCGCGGCGGCGGGGAGCGTGGACCTCGAAAGGGCCTGGATCGGCGTAGCAGCCGAGGCCTACTCGAGCGAGCCGGGTCCTCTGGAGAAGCTGGCGGGCCGCCTGCTCCCCTCGCCCGGCCTCGCCCGCGCCCTCGTCAACACGCCCTCGCTCCTCTTCTCGTGGGTGATCGCAAGCGCCGCTATCCTCGCCGCGGGCGCCTCGCGGCCCCTGTCTCCGGCGACCCGTGGTTCGGGATCCTCGCCCCGGCGCTCGTGGGCATCGGTATCGCCTTCGCCTACGGGCCCGGCGTAGACCCTGCCTTCGAGCTCTCCAGGACGATGGTCGTCTCCGATCGGATGGTCCTGCTCGTCCGCGCCCTCGCCGTCTTCGGCCTCAACGCCGCCCTTGGCCTCGTCGCCACGCTCTTCACCGCCGCCACGCTCACCCGCTCCGCCTATGCCGGCGTCCTCGTGGCGCTCTCGGCCTGGGGCATGACCGTCTTCGCCACCGCGGGCGCCGGGGACCCCACGGCCGCCATCACCACGGCGACGCTCGTCCCCTTCTACCTTGTCGCCACCGTGGCCCTCGTCGCCCTGGCCCTGTACGCAACCAACAGCAAAAAGGAGCCGATATGGAGGTAAATGTTCAGATCGTTGGGGTTACCCAGCACTTCGGGCGCACCGAGGTGCTCAAGGACATGGACCTGAGCCTCGGGAGCGGCGTCTTCGGCCTCCTCGGCCCGAACGGCGCCGGCAAGACCACGCTCCTCAGGACCCTCGCCACCGCGATAGAACCGTCGGCAGGACAGCTCCGCCTCCTTGGCTTCGACCCGGCCGACCCCGGCGAGCGCCGCGCCCTCCAGCGCCGCCTCGGCTACCTCCCGCAAATCCTCGGCTGCTACCCGAACTTCACCGTCTTCGAGTTCGTCGAGTACTTCGCCCTCCTCAAAGAGATGCCTTCCGGAGAGGTTCGGCCCGCCGTCGCGAGGGCCATCGAGCGAGTCGGGCTGGGTGACAGGGCCCGCTCGAAGCTCAAGACCCTCTCGGGGGGATGTTGCGGCGCGTCGGCGTGGCCCAGGCGATCGTCAACGACCCGGAGCTCCTGCTCCTCGACGAGCCCACGGCAGGCCTGGACCCCGAGCAGCGCGTCGGCTTCAGAGCCCTGATCCGGGAGATGGGGACACGCGGCACCGTCGTCGTGAGCACCCACCTCGTCGAGGACGTCGGGCCGCCTGCACGGAGGTCGCGCTCATGGATGTCGGAAAGAATCTTGTTCCGCGGCACCCCGGCCGAGCTGACCGCGCGTGGCGAGGGCCACGGGGTCGGCGACTCGCCCCTGGAGCGCGGCTACACCTCCGTCCTCTCGGGTACGAGGGCGCGAGCGTGATGGGCAGGTCGTCGGGATGGTCAAGCTTGCTGCGGATGGAGGTTCGTCGCCGCCTCGTACTCTGGCTCGCCCCGTTCATGGCGGCCGCGCTCGCGTGGGTCGTCTACGAGGCTTCGCCAGTCGAAATCTGGTTCTGGCCCGACACGGTTGCGAGCATTCAGTACTCCCTGATCCTTTACGGTCTGTTGGTCGGCGGGATCTCGGTCTGAGCCGCCGGAAGGGAGAAGCGTCGGGGCATGGACGACGTGCTCGTGACCACCCCCGTCCGGCGTTTGCCAGAGACCTTGTCCAGCGGGCTGCCACCATGGCCTGGTGCGTTCTCGCCTACGCTCTCGTTGCCGCGGCCTTTCTCGTCCTGACCGGCCGGGGCGTTACCTGGGGTTTGCCTGAGCCGTGGCCGGTCGTGGTCGGGTTCGTAGCCGTGGTCGCGCACTCCGCGGTCGGCTACGCGGTTGGGTGCCTCCTGCCGGGCCGCCTCGTCGCCCCGTTCTTCGCCATCGCGATGTACTGGATACAGGGCATAACGGTCTTGAACCAGGACTCTTCAACCCAATCTCTCTCACCCATCGGTCAGGGCTACGGCCATTCCGTCTTTCACGAAGGTTCGCAAATTCCCCATGCCACGCAATCGCTATGGCTCGTGGGGCTTACGGCCCTCGCTCTCACCGTCGTGGCCCTCACAAGGAGGCGAGCCCTGCTTCCCTGGGTCGCATTCGCGGCGTCGACGACCTTAGCGGTCTCTACTGTCGTGCTGCTCTTGATGGTACCCGTGGCATCACCGGAGGCGCAGGGCGCGCCCGTGCCCTACGAGCCGGTGTGCAAAGATGGGCGCATTACCGTCTGCGTTCATCCCGCGTACCAGCGGGCGCTATCGGAGGCGGCCGCGGCGATCGCAAAGCCCCTTTCCGGTCTCCCGGGCGCCCCGACGAGGGCGGAGCAGCGCGAGCCGGATCTCCGCACGAACGTGGAGCCCACGCGTCGCCTCCCAGATGTCCTCCTGGTCTTCGATCTCAATAGAGGCGTATTCGACAGGTGGAACACAGAAAGTGACGTCTCTTTGGAGGAGTTCGTGCAGCCTGATCTCGCCCGCGCCCTCGTCGCCGAAGAACCTATACGCGTCGAAGCCCTCTTCGACCCGGAAACGGGAGCCGATCCCTGCGCCCGACCCGGTGAGCTCCCCGGCGAGGCCCAGAACGTGGTCGCGGGCTGGCTGGTGTGGCAGGCCGGGAAATACGATTCCGCGCGGTCTTTCTTGACCGAGTCAGGCTCCTTTTTGATCTGCGAAAGGTCGGAGAGCGCACTCGAGCGCTTCGTGGCCCTGGGGGAGTCCGAGCGCCAGGCCTGGCTCCGGGAGAATTACGCCGACTTGCGAGCCGGGAGGTTGAAGGCGGAGGATCTGCCGTGAGACTCGCGAGGCTCTACCTGAGATCCCGTCTGATCCCTCACGCGACCGCCGTACTCGCAGTCGTGGCCTTGGCGACGTGGGGGACGGCGTGCTGGATCCTCTCCCCATCCGGAACCCCGGAGCGTCTGGTCGTCGTTCTCGTCTTCGCGCCGCTCGCAGCGGCGTGCGTTCTGGGGGCGAGCACGCATTCCCCCTTCGGGGATACCGAGCGTGTCGTGCCCTACTCGCTCCCGCTCCTGCGACTCGGACACCTCGTCGGGCTGCTCTTGTTGGTCGCACCGTTGCTCTGCCTGACGGTAGCCTCCCCGCAGCCGGACGCTAAAATCATGCCAGATCGCATCCCGGACTACCCCGCCCTCGTCATGACGCGCAACCTTATCGGCTCCGTCGGGTTCGCCTTCCTTGCGGCCCGTGCCGTGGGCGCTTACCTCTCATGGACTTTACCGGTCACCTTCGTCCTGATTCTGCCTCTCGTAGCCGGTGGCACCGGTGGTATGAGGTGGGCATGGCCGGCCCAGCCCGCCACCGACGGCCTCTCCTGGGCCATCGCCCTCGTCCTGTTCGTCGTCGGGCTCGCCGCCGTCGTCCTGTGGGGGACGGCGACGCAGGACGGTGAGCCCGGGTAAGGCACGCGTGCAACCGTACGGCGCTCGCTACGTACCGCAGACCGAACGACCTCGAGGTAATGATGAACGGAAACACTTTCGGCGACGGTGATCTCGTGCCGCGCGCCCTGGTCGAACGGCTCCTGGAGCCGGAGGATCCATTCTCCGTCGGCTCGGACCGTCCCCGGCTCTTCGTCGGACGTCTGCCGCAGGGGCTTCCCGTCGATCTCGTCGTGCCCGAGGGGTTCGAGGTCTTGGGAGGCCGGATCGTCTCCGAGGAACCACGGGGCGAGGACGGCCTGGAGGTCGTCCTCGACGCCTCGATGCCCGCGAGCGAAGCCCTCGATGCCTACCGTGCCCGCCTTCTATCCGACGGATGGAGCGAGCCGGAGCGGCGGGAGATGAGGCACAGTGGATTCGGCGTACGACCCGCGGGAGAGCCCGCGCTCTTCTGCCGCAGCGAGCGCGGACCGGCGTTGTTTCTGAGAGCCCGAGACCGGCGGGACGACAGGACCGACGTCCGTCTCACGCTCATCACGTCGACCCGGCATTCACCGTGCTCCCCCCGGGCCCGCGAGCCGTTCTTCGAGCCCGTCATCCCCGATCTGAGCCCACCGCCCGATTCGCGTCTGTTTCCGCAAGGCGGGGGAGACTCCGACGACAGCGCCCACTTTGCCGCCACCCTGGAAACCACTAGATCTCGCTTTCATAAACTCGCACTACGCCGCCCAACTCGCGGAAGCCGGCTGGACCCGCCTGGACACGGGAGAAGGCGGCCCCCAAACCTGGAGCTCCTGGACCTTCCGCGACGAAGAAGGCCAGCGGTGGTGCGGCCTCTTGCTCGTGATACGGCTACCGGAGACGCCGCACCAGCACCTCCTCCAGCTACACGCAAACCGAATACCAGAAGCTCGATAACAAGGCCGACGCCAGGCCGAAACGGCGCATAACTCCCGCGCAAAACAGAGGGCGGCGGGCGAGTTTTGTTCTCGCCCCGCCGCCCTGGAACCAATCAGCGAAAGCTGACCGGCTGAAACGCTGACTATCCCTAGATCACCGAGCTGGAAGGTCCACCGGCGACGTAGATCGTCTCGCCGCTGATGTAGGCGGCCTCGTCGGAGGCGAGGAAGGCGACGACGTTGGCGATATCGTCGACGCGGCCGAAGCGCTTGAGGGGGATGTTCTTGGCGAAGCGCTCCTTCATCTCGTCCATCGTCATCCCGACCCGCTCGGCGGCCTCCTTGGTCATCTCGGTCTCGATCCAACCGGGCGCGACCGCGTTGACGTTGATGTTGAACCTGCCGAGCTCGAGCGCGAGCGTACGCGCCATCGCCTGCAGGCCCGCCTTCGCCGCAGAGTAGTTAAGCTGGCCCTTATTACCAAGCGCCACGATCGAGCTCGTCATGATGATCTTGCCGTACTCCTGCTCGACCATGTACTTCTGCGCCTCGCGCGAGCACAGGAAGCTCCCCTTGAGGTGGACGTCGAGGACGGCGTCCCAGTCGTCGTCCGTCATCTTGAACGAGAGGTTGTCTCTAAGGAGCCCCGCGTTGTTGATGAGGATGTCGATCCGACCGAAGCGCTCCTTGACCTGCGAGAACGCGGCCTGAACCTGCTCCGTCTTGGAGACGTCGCACGCTATGGCGATCCCCTCCGCCCCGGCGGCCTCGATGGCCTCGACCGTCTCCCGACCGGCCTCCTCCGTGAGGTCGAGGACGGCCACGTTGGCCCCGTCCTGCGCCAGCCGTATGGCCTCCGCCGCACCTATGCCTCTACCGGCACCGGTTACGATCGCTACCCGATCATCGAGCCTACCCATTTTTACACCTTTCGTCTTGCATGCTTCCGGGACACGCCGGCTCCACGCTCTTTCAACTGCCACCATTATATTAAAAACGAACTTATGTGTTCAACGGGAATAGGTGCGGCGTATGTGCTGTGGGGCACGACGGCGATGGCCGAGGGGCGACGAGGGCGTGCGGTAGGCGAAAGGCGGGCCCCCGGAGGCCGTGTCCGGGGGCCCGCCTCCTTAGACTTCTTCCTTTATTGCATGTAGATGCCGCCGTTTATGTTCAGGGTCTGGCCGGTGATGTAGTCGCCGTCGACGACGAGGTAGCGGACGGCGCGGGCGATCTCTTGGGGGCTACCTATACGCCCGAGGGGGATCTTCGCCTTTATCTTCTCGCGCGCCTCCTCATTGACCGCGCTAAACATATCAGTCTCCATGAAGCCGGGGCAGATGGCGTTCACGCAGACGTTGTAGCGGGCGAGCTCCTGAGCTGCGGACTTGGTGAAGCCGATCATGCCGGCCTTCGCCGCCGCGTAGTTTGTCTGCCCGAAGTTCCCCGCCTGCCCGACAAACGAGCTGATGTTGATGATGTAGCCGCTCGATTGCTCGGTGAAGTGGGGCAGAGCCGCCTTTACCGTGTAGTAGCTGCTGTTGAGGTTGGTCTGGACGACCTTGTCCCAGTCCTCCGTCGTGAGCTTCTTCATCGTCCGGTCGACCGTGATGCCGGCGTTGTTGACCAGAATGTCTATGCGCCCGAAGTGCTCGACGGTCTGCTCGATAAGCTTCGCCGCCTGCTCGGGGTTCGAGACGTCGGCCTGCAACGCGACGGCTTGATCCTCGCCGAGCTTGCTGACCAGCTCCTCGGCCGGTTCCTTGGAGTTGGCGTAGTTGATCGCTACCTTCGCGCCACCGCGGCCGAGCTCCTCGGCGATGGCCCTACCCAGACCGCGTCCCGCACCCGTAACTACGGCGACGGCACCTTCCAAGCTACCCATATATTCCTCCCATTCCCGATCTTTCCGTACGCAAAGTCTATTGCCGCGTTCCGCCCCGAGCAAACTATGTGCCTCGAACACACCTAAAACCGAAGAAATCACGAAAAAATGCATACGCGAGCGGCTACAATTCGGGGATAGGATGCAGTAACGAAAGCTTGACAAGCCCGTGTCTATGTGTAGAATGCACATACGATGGAAGCGAGAATTATGGCTGATAAGCAGGAATCGAAGCGAGGACCCGAGGTAAAGCCGAGGAATTGGCTGGTACCGGTGATCCTGTTGACGCTTCGGGAGTGGAACTCCTATGGTTACGAGCTTATGGAGCGGGCCACCGCTTTCGGGTTCGAGGCGATGAACCCCGGGACGTTGTACAGGACGCTCCGACAGATGGAGAAGGAAGGCATAGTCGAGTCTACCTGGGAAACCTCCAAGGGTGGGCCGGCGCGGAGGATGTACACCATTACGGACGCCGGTGAGGCGTACCTGGATTTCTGGGCCAAGGCGCTCGAGCAGTACCAGCGCAACATGGACACCTTCTTCAAGCTCTACACGGGCCGTTCGTTGCGCCCCGAGGAGAACGACAACAAGGAAGAGTAGGGCCGGGAGACCGGTAAAAAATGCGCAGACTCACGACGGGACGCCTGGCGCGTCCCTTTTTGTTGCCCGCGTTTCTCGCGTAGCGTCGCGCGACGGGCCCTGTCGCGGTGGTGGGCCGCGAATGTTAGGCTCTGCAGCGGGGCCGGGGGAGGCCGGCCACGACGATACGAAGGGGTCGAGAAGGGCCCCTTCCGGGGATCAGCGGACGCCGCGGCCCTCTCGGGCGCGGCAGAGGAGGTTGTTGGGATGGCGGAAGGGTCCGGAAACCCCATGCAGGCGGGGATGAAGGCGGCGCAAGAGATGCTCGGCGGGGCCGTGGCTGCCCAGCAGCGTAGCGTGGGGCTGGCGCAGGACTGGACGCAGGGGGTGATCGACTCCTACAAAAACCAGGCCGAGAGCTACGAGGCGCTGATGGAGGCGATGAAGAGCTCGCTGGAGGCGCTGGAGACGACGCTGAAGAGCCAGGAGGAGACCAACAAGGCCCTCAGGCAGAGCCTGGACGCGTACAGGGGCGCACTCGAGAACGCGAGCCAGGCGCAGGAGAGGAACATGCAGCTCGCCCAGAGTTTCTTCGACGACATCGTCGGGACGCTCAGCGGGCAGCTCGAGAGCAGCCGGTCGCTCCTTCTGGAGCCGGCGGCGAGGCAGCAGGAGTTCTTCCAGAACGTCACCCAGGAGTGGCTCGACGCTTACACGAGGCTGCTCAACGCCCCGATGGAGTTCTACAAGGCCGGGGCCCAGAGGGCCACCGGGCGCGGCGGGGAGGGCGCCTGAGCGAGCGGCGCGGGTGATTTGTGCGGTTAGCTCTTTGGTAGAATAACCACAGGTTTAGGCGAAAGAGGAGAAGAACAACGTGAGCTTCGGCAACGGTAACGGCAACGGCGAGATCGTCATCTCGATGCCCCTCAGGACCGCTATAGGTACCTTCGGCGGCGCCCTCAAAGAAGTTCCGGCCACCGATCTCGGTGCGACGGTCGGCAAGGAGGTCGTCAGCCGTTCCGGGATAGCGCCCGACCAGGTCGATCAGGTTATCGTCGGCAACATCCTCTCGGCCGGCCAGGGCATGAACCCGGGCCGCCAGGTCGGGATCAAGTCCGGGCTGCCGGTCGAGACCCCGGGGATGACGCTGAACAGGATGTGCGGCTCGGGCCTGCAGGCGATAATCTCGGCGGCCCAGGAGATAGCCCTCGGCGACGCCGACGTCGTGATGGCGGGCGGCATAGAGAACATGGACCGGGCGCCGTTCCTCTTGGACAAGGCCCGTTACGGCTACAGGATGGGTATGCCCAAGGTCGACATGTACGACCACATGGTCTACGACGGCCTCTGGGACGTCTTCAACGACTACCACATGGGCATCACCGCCGAGAACGTCGCGGAGCGCTACGGCATCACCCGCGAGGAGTCCGACGAGTACGCCGCGCGCAGCCACCAGCGGGCCGCCCAGGCCAACGAAGAGGAGATCTTCAGCGGGCAGATCGTGCCGATCGAGATCAAGCAGAAGAAGGAGACCATCGAGTTCGTCACCGACGAGCACGTCCGCCCGGGCGCGACCGCCGAGGGGCTCCAGAGGCTCAAGCCGATCTTCAAGAAGGACGGCGGCACGGTAACCGCCGCCAACGCGAGCGGCGTCAACGACGGGGCCGCGATGATGCTCGTCACGAGCGAGGCGAAGGCCGGGGAGCTCGGCCTACCCGTAGCCGGCAGGCTCGTCTCCGC
Source organism: Rubrobacter sp. (assembly GCA_016781775.1). Lineage (GTDB taxonomy): Bacteria > Actinomycetota > Rubrobacteria > Rubrobacterales > Rubrobacteraceae > Rubrobacter_F. The sequence continues at coordinate 8,911 of JADDPR010000436.1, forward strand.
AGCGGTCGCGGGCGTCGACCCGTCCGTGATGGGGACCGGCATGATCCCGGCCTCTCGCCTTGCGATGAAGAAGGCCGGCATCACGGTGGACGACCTCGACGCCGTCGAGGCGAACGAGGCATTCGCCTCCATCGCGATCGCCGTCGCGCGCGATCTCGAGGTCCCCGACGAGAAGATGAACCCCATCGGCGGGGCCATCGCCCTCGGGCATCCCATCGGCGCTACCGGCGCGATCCTGACCGCCAAGATCCTGCATCATCTGGAGAACATCAACGGCCGATACGGCCTCGTGACCCTGTGCATCGGCGGGGGCATGGGCATCGCCGCGATCTTCGAGCGGGTGTCTTAGGGCAAGCCAGGGAGACCAAAACGCCGGTTCGAACCGGCAGCTTTCCCGAGGGGGCCGCGAAGATGCGGCCCCTTCGCGTCGTCCGGCCCCGTTGCGGATGGGGTAGCATGACGTCGTGCTACGGAGCGCAGAAAGGGAGGATAAGGTTTGGAGTTGGCGGGACGGATGGGGCGGTTGGGGACGGAGACGGCCTTCTCGGTGCTCCAGAAGGCGAAGGCGCTAGAGGCCGAGGGACGCGAGATCATCCACCTCGAGATCGGCGAGCCCGACTTCGACACGCCGGAGCACGTCGTCGAGGCGGGCTGCCGGGCCTTGCGCGAAGGTAAGACCCGCTACACCCCGACTGCCGGCATCCCGGAGCTACGCGCCGCGATCGCCAAAGACGTCTCGCACAGCCGCGGCGTACCCGTAGACCCCGAGCAGGTAGTCGTCACGCCGGGGGGGAAGCCGATCATGTTCTTCGCCATCCTCGCGCTCGTCGACGAGGGGGACGAGGTGCTCCTCCCCAACCCGTCGTTCCCGATCTACGAGTCGATGGTCGACTTCGCCGGCGGACGGCCGGTCCCGCTGCCGCTCCGCCAGGAGAACGGGTTCCGCTTCGACCTCGACGAGTTCAGCGCGGGCCTGAGCGAGAGGACGAAGCTCGTGATCCTCAACTCGCCCGCCAACCCGACCGGCGGCGTGCTCACGCCCGAGGACATGCGAGGGCTCGCCGAGATCCTGCGCGGGCGCCCCGACGTCGCCGTCTTGAGCGACGAGATCTACTCCCAACTCCTCTACGACACCCCCTTCGCCAGCATAGCGAGCGAGCCGGGGATGGGCCCGGACGGACGCACGATCATCCTGGACGGCTTCTCCAAGACCTACGCGATGACCGGATGGCGCATCGGCTACGGCGTGATGCCGCACGCCCTCGCCGAAGAGGTAACGAAGCTGCAGGTAAACTCGAACTCCTGCACGGCCGCCGCCTCCCAGTACGCCGCCCTCGCGGCACTCGGGGGCCCCCAGGACGACGTCGGACGCATGGTGACGGAGTTCCGCGCCCGGCGCGACCTGATCGTGGCCGGCCTGAACGACCTGCCGGGCGTCGAGTGCATCGCCCCCAAGGGCGCCTTCTACGCCTTCCCGCGCGTCACCGACACCGGCCACGACGCGAGCACCCTCGCCGATCTGCTCCTGAACGAGGCGGGGGTCGCCTGCCTCTCCGGCACGGCGTTCGGGCGACACGGCGAGGGACACCTACGCCTCTCTTACGCCAACTCCCGCGAGAACATCGTCCGGGCGCTGGAGCGCATGGGCGACGTTTTCGCGCGGACGCCGGCGGGTTGATCCAACGCGGCCCGGCGGGCCGCGTCCTCCCTAGTTCTGGTCCCCGACCGTGGGGGAGAGCTCTATATCGACGCGCTCGGCTCCGTCCTGCCAGTGTATCTCCTCGGGGAGGCCGAGGCTGCGGAGGAGCTTGAGCATGGGGATATTGTGGGGGAGGACGAGGGCGTGCATCTTCTCCACGCCCTTCTCCCGGGCAGCTTCGATGAGCGCGCGGGTCAGGCCGAGGCCGAGGCCAAGGCCCTGCAGGCGGTCCTCGACCACCGCCGCGTACTCGGCGCTCCCGTCTGCGTCTTCACTGCGATCGTAACGTACGACGGCGACGACCTCGTCCTCGTTCTCGGGGTCAAGGGCGACGAGCGCGTAACGCTCCACGCCGTCCACCTCCGCGAAGCGCCGCGCCTGCGCGTCCGAGAGCTGCTTCATCGGGCCGAAGTAGCGCAACTCGATCGTCCGCTCGCTCAAACGCCCGAAGAGCCGCTGCAGAGCCTTCGCGTCGCCGGGCCGTATCTCCCGTACCGGCACCGGCCTGCCGTCCGCAAGGGTAAGAAGACCGCGTCCCTTCATAGGGGACGGATCCTCGTCATATTCGCTACATCTATATGCAATACTCACATAGTAGATACTATCCCGCGCGGTACGCAGGCACAACGTTGGCCCGTGTCGTGGATCACCGTTTCGGCGTTAGAATGTTTTAATCGCCATCTTGGGGCTTCTTCAGGAGGGGTTGCATACCGGACGTGACAAGCTCCAAAAATTGTTCCTGGGAGATGGTCAGGTATTGGGCGAAACGGTCCGGTTTTAGGAGGGCGGACATGGCATCGCGGAGGGCTTTTTGGTTGGCTTTGAGTAGGAGATCGAGGCAGCGCTCGTAGTCCTCCTTCAGGGAGCCGGTCCAGGCCGACTCCGAGCCCGCCAGGGCTTCTTCGAGGGTCTCGCCCTCTAGGGCGCGGGCGGCAAGCTCGACGGCGCGGTAGGTCGGGGTCGTCAGGCGGCGCTCGGTGGGGGAGAGGAGACCCGCGGTCGTGTTCAAGCTGATCACGTACCGAAGCAACTCCGCTATCGCGCGGGCTTCATCGGCGGAGATTTTGAGTTCCGCGCGACCGTTCTGGGCTTCTTCAGCCACGAGCACCTCTCCTCACGAAAACGTTAAGGAGAGTTTAAACGCCGTGAGCTGCGGCTTCCACGGTCGCCCGGCGAGGATACGGAATTACGCCCTCCATTACTTCCGCGGAGGCGCGTGGGGTACGCTACGGGTCATGCGCAAGGTTCCGAAGAGGTGGTTCGCTCGGGTCGTGCTCGCCCTGTCCTCGTCCCGGTGGCTGCGGTGGGGTGGGATCTCGCTCGTCGCCGCGGGCGTGATCGGGATCGTGGCGCAGGCCTTCTTTATGCTAATGTTCGGCGCTCTCCCATTTCAAGGTTTCGAGTTCTTGTACGGGACGCTGCTCGGCGTCGTCTTTTCGGTGCGGGATGCCGTGGTCCCGGCTATCGTGGCGGTGGGTTTAATCGGCGTGTACGCCCTGACGGCGAGGCACTCGGGCAGGTTTCGGAAGCTCTGCGGCGTGGGCCTGGGGCTGGTCCTCGTGCCGGCGCTCGTGCTGGCCGGTCTGAACGTGTACGCGACCTTCGTCGCACCGCGATACATCGCGTACGGTCCGTCGCAGGGCGTGCCGGTCTCCCATCAGATCGAGCACTGGGTTAGTTGGGGCTGGCCCATCGGCGCCGCGCTCCTGGGCGTTGGGGTCCTGGGGGTGCGAGAGCTGGGACGCTGGCGGGCCTTGCCCCTGGTTCTCGGCCTCCTTAGCACGCCCCCCGTCTCCTTTTTTCTCCCCTACGTAGCATCCGGCGGGAGACCGGAGAGGGGCGTCGAGGGTGCCTGGACCCTGGTCCTCGACGCCGAGCCCGTGCTCCTGAACCTCGGTTGGCTCCTGCTCGGCTACGGTCTGCTCCGCGCGAGGGGGGCCGAGACCATCTCTCAGAGAAACACGCGGCTCGCACGCCGCCTCTACGAGGAGGCCTGGGGGAAGGGCGAGTTGAGAGTTCTGGACGAGCTCGTCGCCCCGGACGTCGCCGATCATTACTACCGGCAGCGGGGCCTCGAGAACTTCAAGAGGAGCGTCGCGAGCCTGCGTGTCTCCTTCCCCGACCTCCGGTTCTCCCTGGAAGGGCAGGAGGCGGAAGAGGACACGGTGACGACCCGCTGGACGGCGAGCGGTACGGACAGGGGCGGGGTGCTCTGGTACCCACCGACGGGGCAGGCCGCGACCTTCTCCGGCACGTTCACGGACCGCTTCGAGGGAGGCAGGCTCGTCGAGCACCGGGGGGAGTCCGATACGCCGGGCCTTCTCCGCCGGCTCGGCCTCCCCCCGAACGGTTAGGTTCTACGCCTCTAGCGCGCCTGCTCCTCGGCCCGGGGCTCCCCGGCGCGGCCGTTCTTCTCCTGAGCCTTCGGGGGGCGCGGGGCGAAGGCGCGGTGGCCGGTGATGGCTTGTCCGACTATCAGGGTGTTTACGTCGTGCGTGCCTTCGTAGGAGTAGACGCCCTCGATATCCGCCATGTGCTCCATCACCCGGTAGTCGAGGAGGATGCCGTTGCCGCCGAGGACGTCGCGGGCGAGGGCGGCGATCTCGCGCGCCTTCCCTACGTTGTTCATCTTGAACATCGAGACGGTCGCGGGGTCGAGGTTCCCCGCGTCCTTCGTGCGGCCCACATGTATCGAGAGAAGCTGCGAGAGCGAGACCTCGCTGACCATCTTCACGAGCTTGGCTTGCACAAGCTGGTGGGAGGCTATGGGCGCCCCGAACTGTTCCCGCTCCTTGGCGTACGAGAGGGCCGTCTCGTAGCAGTCCATCGCCTGGCCGAGCCCGTCCCAGCCCACGCCGTAGCGCGAGTGGGTGAGGACGGAGAGGGTGGAGCCTAAGCCCGTGGCCCCGGGGAGGCGGGCGTCCTCGGGGATGCGGCAGTCTTCCATGGTTATGTGCGTCTGCCAGACGGAGCGCTGGGAGGCCTTGCGCGGGAGGACCTCGGCGCGGAAGCCGGGGTTGTCGCCCTCGACGAGGAAGCCCGAGACCTTGCCGTCCTCCGTCTTCGCCCAGATCACGGCGACGTCGGCGAAGGAGGCGTTGCCGATCCACTTCTTCTCCCCGTTCAGGACGTAGCCGCCCGGCACCTCCCTCGCGGTAGTGCCCATCGAGCCGGGGTCGGAGCCGGCGTCGGGCTCGGTCAGGCCGAAACAGCCTACCGCCTCGCACCTCGCCATCGGCGGGAGCCAGCGCCTCTTCTGCTCCTCGCTCCCGAGCTCGTGGATCGCCGCCATCGCCAGCCCGCTCTGGACGTGCAAGAAGGTCGCCAGCGAGCCGGAGCCGCGCGCTATCTCCGCTATGGCGAGGCCGTAGGCGACGTTGTTCCATCCCGCGCAGCCGTACTCGGGCGAGAAGGGGCCGCCCATGACACCGAGCTCGCCGAGGGCCGGCAGGAGGTGGCGCGGGAACTCGGCCCGGTCCCAGAAGTCGGCGGCGATGGGGACCACCTCCCCGTCCACGAACTCGCGGACCTTTGTCTGGATCTCCTTCTCCTCCTCCGAGAGGAGGCTCGCGACGTCGATGAAGTCCACGGGGCGCGTCCCCCGCCGGGTCTCCTCGGGCGTTATGGTCATCTTGCGTCCCCTTGCGTTCGACGGCCTTGCCGGGAGCCGCGAGCGAGGACGGGCGGAGCCGGGCATCCCTTTCGGTGCAAGCATAGGGTCTCGCATGCACGGGGTCAATCGACCCTTGGTAGCAAGAAGCTGCGTGAGGCGGCGCGGGAGAGGGTAGACTGTGCGAAGGAATACAAGAGGACCGGGCCAAGGGGTGCGCCCGGGGAAGGAGATACCGACCCGATGACGGATTCTACAGCAGGAAATGGGGGCGGAGACCCCGGGGCAGGTGGGACCACGCCGCAGGCAACGCCGATGGCGCCGCTCGAGATGTGGTCGCAGTGGTTCACAAACAACATGGGCAACGCGACCCCGGGGGGGAGTATCCCCTGGCTGACGAAGCCGGGTATCCCTACCCAAGGAGATTTCGAGGGCCTGCCCAAGGGGGTGATCGCCAACGATCCCCTGCTCTCCGCGCTGGAGAAGCTGTGGGACGCCAACCCCATGCAGAACGTGCTGCCCATAAACTGGCTGGAGATCACCCGTGCCCTCCAGACCCTCTGGATGCGCGAGATGTCCGATCCCGGCAGGGCGATGGAGGCCGCCGCCGAGTTCAACGCAAGGATGTGGCGTTCGACGTTCGACGTCTGGCAGGACGCCATGTCCCGCATGTGGGGCCTGCCGGCAAAGGAGGGGGAGGAGGAAGAGAGCGGCCGGGGCACGGCCCGGGCCGACAAGCGCTTCTCCGCCCCCGAGTGGGAGGCCAACCCCTACTACCAGACCCTCAAGGAGTCGTACCTTCTCGCCTCGGAGTTCCTGATGAGGGAGGCCGAAGAGACGGACGGTGACGGGGATACCGACGAACAGCGGCGCCTGAAGTTCTACCTCCGGCAGTTTATAGACGCCATGGCCCCCGCAAACTTCCTGCTCACCAACCCCGCCGCCCTCAGGCGCATCGCCGAGACCGGCGGCACCAGCCTCGCCGAGGGGACGCGCAACCTCCTGAACGACCTGCGCGAGGGGCGCCTGAGCATGACGGACGCCAACGCGTTCAAGCCGGGGAAGAACCTCGCGATCACGCCGGGCAAGGTCGTCTACCAGAACGAGCTCGTCCAGCTTATCCAGTACGAGCCGACGGTGGAGAAGGTCCACGAGACGCCGATAGTCTTCTTCCCGCCGTGGATCAACAAGTACTATATCCTCGACCTCCAGCCGAAGAACAGCATGGTCAAGTACCTTTTGGACCAGGGCTACCAGGTCTTCATGACCTCCTGGAAGAATCCGGATGCCTCCCTGGAGCACCTCCAGTTCGAGGACTACATGACCCTCGGTCCCCTCTCCGTCGTCGACGTCGTCCGCGACATCACCGGGGCGGAGAAGGTCAACCCGGTCGGCTACTGCGTCGGCGGGACGCTGCTCTCCGTGACGCTTGCCTGGCTCGCCGAGGGCGGCGACGAGAACCCCTTCAACGCCTCGACCTTCATGGTCGCGATGCAGGACTTCTCGGACGTCGGCGAGACGTCGGTCTTTATCGACGAGCCGCAGATAGAGTTCATGGAGCAGCAGATGATGGAGCGCGGTTACCTCGATAACCGCAAGATGGCGAACATGTTCAACTCGCTTCGCGCCAACGACCTGATCTGGTCGAACGTCGTTAACAATTACCTTCTCGGCCAGAAGCCCCCCGCCTTCGACCTCCTCTACTGGAACTCCGACGGCACGCGCATGGCCCGCGACGCCCACAGCTTCTACCTGAGGAACACCTACCTCGAGAACAACCTGGTGAAGCCGGGCAAGGTCACGATAAAGGACCGTCCGATAGACCTCACGAAGATCACCGGCGACATCTACGCCGTCGGCGCCGAAAAGGACCACATCGTGCCGTGGTACTCCGCCTGGCAGATCAACAAGATCGCCAAGGACGCCAACGTACGTTACACCCTCGCCAACAGCGGCCACATCGCCGGCATGATCAACCCGCCCTCCAAGGGCAAAGGAACCTACTGGGTGATCGAGGATACCGACGTCCCGGAGACCGCCGAGCAGTGGAAGGCAGCGGCCAAGCAGCACGAGGGCTCTTGGTGGGAGGACTGGACGGCCTGGCTCGCCGAACGCTCCGGCGAGATGGTCGATCCGCCCGGTATAGGGAGCGAGAAGTACCCGCCCCTGGAGGATGCCCCCGGCTCCTACGTCCGGGAGACGTAAGCCGACGAGACGATCAGGCCGCAGAAAAGGGGCGGGGGCCGAAAGCCCCCGCCCCTTTCGCTTGCGATGTTCTTACGCTGCGGCTTGCTAGATCTTCTCGGAGCGCTCGGCGAGCCAGCCGGAGACCTTGGGCCAGAGGCCCTTCTTGGCGCCGCGGCCGGTCATCAGGCCGACGTGCCCGGCGTCGAGGACGAAGAACTCCTTGTCCTCGCTGCCGACGAGGTCCGTCGTGGGCCTGGCCTGCGGGATGGGGCAGATATGGTCCTTCTCCCCCGCGATGTTGAGGACGGGGCAGGTTATGTTCGAGAGGTCGACCTTCCGGCCCCTGAGCTCCAGCTCCCCCTTCGCAAGATTGTTCCCCTGATAGAAGTCCCGGATCCACTGCCGGAAGGCCGCTCCCGGGAAGGGTGTCCCGTCGTTGACCCACTTGTTCATGGCCAGCCACGTCTCCATCGGCTTCTCTTCGAGGATGCGCTCCCACATGCTCGCGTAGGTCCCCACGTAGTTCTGGATGGGCTTGAGCATCTGCATGCTGTTGTCTACGAAGTCGTCCGGGATGTTCCCGAAGGACTCAACGAGGAGGCCGGGGTCGAAGTACTCCTCCCGCGTCCACAACCCGAGGAGTCCTATCTCCTCCGGGGTGAAGTCTATCGGCGTGGTGAGCAGGACGAGATTTTCGAGGGGTTTTTCGGGGAAAAGCGAGGCGTACATCGCGCTCATCGTCCCGCCCATGCAGTAACCGAAGAGCGTGTACCCTTCGGCGCCGGACGTCCACAGGACCCTCCTCGTCGCCGGTCTTATGTAATCCAGGACGTAGTCCTCGAACGTCATGTCCTTGTCCTCGTCGCCGGGGACGCCCCAGTCGAGCAGGTACACGTCGAAGCCCTCTTTGAGGAGGTGTTCGATCAGGCTGTTGCCCGGCATGAGGTCCAGGATGTACGGCTTGTTGATGAGCGCGTAGACCATGAGGATGGGGGTCGCGTACTTTTTCGGCTTCTCCGGCTCGTAGCGGTAGAGCTTCGCCTTGTTCTTGGTCCAGACCGTCGTCCTCGGGGTCTGGCCGGTGTCGGCCTGGGCACCGTCCAGCATGATCCGGGTGCCCCGGGCATACTTGTCGAGCTTCTCCCGGACCTCCGGGGGCATCGTGCCTGGCTCCATCTTCTAATCCTTCCCCTTCTCCAGCGCTGCAAGGATACGGTCCATCTTGGCCTCCAGCCCGTCCATGCGCTCCTCCAAGCCGCGCACCGCCTCGGCGGTGGCGGGCTCGGAGCCGCCGTACACGAACTCGCCGAAGGCCTCCTCGAGCCGGTCTATCTTGTTCTCGACCCCCACGACGAGCTTCGCCACCCTCGCCACGTCGGAGCGGCTCGGTATCTGCAAGTTCTTCAGGCCTTCCTCCGAGGTCTCCCGAAGCTCCCGATAGGAGCGGGCGAAATTCTCCTGGAGGCGCGCGTTCGACTCCAGAGCCTCCTTGTTGGTTAGGAGATCGTCGGCGAGCTCCGTCCACTTCTCGCTCGTCGCGCCGTACCAACGCAGGAAAAACTCGACGGGGTCTTTGGGTAGCTCTCTGCCCGAGGTCGCCTCCTTGCGCAGGCTCTCCGCCATCTGCTCCCAAAGCGGCGCCAGACTACCTGCGGGCCCGTTCCCGGCCGCCCCCCCCTGGAGGCCTTTGGCCGTCCCCGCGAACCACCGCCTCCACAACTCCTCGATCTCGTCGGCGCCCATGGGGGCGTCGGCCTCCCCCTCCCCGGCTCCCCCCCAGGCCTCGAACCACCGTCGGTAGAGCCCGTAAGGGTCGGCGTACTTCCTCTCCTTCTCGACCGGAGATCCCTCCGTGCTACGAGCGTCGAACTGGTCCGTCACCTTTGCCTCCTCGCCCCGCGATGGGCGTTCAATACAATGGTTTCTTGCGCGCCCATACAAACCGGGCGAACGTCGAAACGTACTGCGCCAACCTATCCTCACCATACCTCGACCCTAGTCCTGCAGCGGCAGTCGCGACCCGAAAACCGAGCCTCACCTTTCGGCCGAGCCCCCTCACACCTCGTATCTTGCCCGTCTTCCGTAGCCGCTTCTACCCATCCTCGAACCGCCCTCTCCAACCGAGTCGGCCCTAACCGATACCTTAATGAAGATGCTTATGTAAGAGGTTTTACCCTCGACACACAGGGTATTACTCACCCAAGACGGCGGTGAGCCCAATGGGAGCGCTGGCGGAATCACAAAAATCCTTGACAATACAGAATATATGTGTAGACTGCACTTACTGGTCTACGCGAGCAGGAGGGATAAAAGAGGGAGAGCAGAAAATTTTGCGGAGGGTTTAGG
>JADDPR010000008.1 GCA_016781775.1 Rubrobacter sp.
GGCTACCTCGGTTTCTGGGAGAAGCTGGCGCGCGACGCCTGCAACGCTGAAGCTAGCTTCGATGCCCGTCCTTCCCAACCACTCCTCAATCAGCCCTTCGAGGGCTTGTGGTAACGGGTGGCGGTCCAGTGCCTCGGGACGCAAGGCCCACACCAGGCGCCGCGTTTCAGCGAGGCTCTCCCGGGCAGTCCGCCGTGCCAACTCGAGATGGCGCTGCGCGGGAGCGGAGTCCGAGAACATCTCGGGGTGCGCGAGTTGCGCCGCAGAGAGGTTCATTACGATGCTGGTAAATCCCTGCGCGAGCGTGTCGTGGATCTCGTGCGATAGCCGCTGTCGCTCCTTCAAGACACTCGTCCGGCGGACCTCCTCCAACAAATGCAAGTTCTCCAGCGCGAGCGCGACCTCGGCTCCCAACACTTCCAGCGCATTCTGGCTCTCCTGTGGCAGCGGAACGCGTCCGAGAACTACCAGGGCACCCGTAGGCTCTCCTCGTGCCCTCAAAGGAACCACGAAGATCTCGCGCGCGTTTGGATTCCGCCAAGGAGTCTCTGGTGCAAGGGCGATCTTCGCGGGGGCCAATCGCATAGATCGTTCTTGCAGAAAGCACGCCCGGACCTCCTCTGGTAGGTCTCCTATGCCGAAAGTTGCTGCTGTTGCCTCTCCAGTCGTCGCTGTCTCCTTCATTTCCTCGGCTGCCCCCACCCACAAGCCCACCCGGAGTAGCGGAGTCGGTTTGAGAAGTTCGAGGGCAGCTTCGAGCGTAGCCCCATGAAGTTCGTCCTTGTCCTGGGACGCAGCGAGCGTGGAGCCAGCTCGTCGCAGCACCTTCTCGCGGTCGGCCGCCCGTTCCCGCGCACGCATCATGCCCGCCATGCGCGCCACCACCAGCAAGAACAGTGTCGCAGACCCTACGACGAATAAGGTTGCGTTGATAGGCTCGCCGCGTACCGCCTGAAGGGCGAGGATGAGCGGAGCTACCAACGATGCTCCGGCAAGCAGTGCCAGACGCGGTCTCGTGAGCCGGGCTTCGACCCGTATTACGGGTTCGAAAAGGGCGGCCATCGACGGATGCAACGCGGCGGCACCAAACAGCGCAAAGAACAACAAGAATACGGCGTCGACCAAACTACCGAGTTGCGCAAACCCTAGTGCCTGCCCTACCGTCCAGGAAACATCCGCGAGCAACAATGTGCCCAGGCCGAGGCCGAGCAGGCGATAAGCAGGAGGGCGACTCTTGCTTAC
>JADDPR010000165.1 GCA_016781775.1 Rubrobacter sp.
TGCCCGCCAGTTCGAGTCCCCCAGCCACCACCGTACCCGTTGTACCGATAACGGCCGATAAGGGGACACGGGGGCTTTGTCCCGAAAAGACGTCCCGCAACTTCGCCGGGCCGTCCCGAAACCCCGTCCCCTTTGCCGAATCCCGCTACTTGATATGCGAGGCGTTTTCGGGACAATGGGGGCATGAAGGTGGGCTACGCGAGGGTGTCGAGGCAGGACCAGAGGCTGGAGCCCCAGCGCGACGCGCTGCTGGCCGACGGATGCGAGCGGGTCTTCGAGGAGAAGATAAGCAGCCGGGAGGCCGAGAGGGGCGCCCTGCGGGAGGCGTTCGACTACTGCAGAGAAGGGGACGTCTTGGTGGTGGCGCGGCTGGACCGGCTGGGCAGGTCGCTACGGGAACTGATCGACCTGGTGGGGGAGCTCGAGGGCAGGGGCGTGGGCTTCCGGAGCCTGAAGGAGAGCCTGGACACCACGACCGCGGGCGGCAGGTTGATCTTCCACGTGTTCGGGGCGCTTGCGGAGTTCGAGCGGGAGATCATCCGCGAGAGGACGGTGGCCGGGCTGGAGTCCGCTCGAGCGAGGGGCAGGCACGGGGGCAGGCCCAAGGCGCTCGACGAGGGCAAAGCCAAGTTAGCTCGGCGTCTGAAGAGCGAGGGCGAGCACTCGGTGGAGGAGATTTGCTCCATGCTCGGCGTGGGCAGGTCCACGCTGTACAGGTACCTCGGCGAGGGTAACAGCGGGGGCGCAAAGAGCTGAAAGACGGGTAGAGGCCCGTCGGAGAGGTGTGCGAGGCGGCGGGCGTCGTGTTGCGCTTGACGCTCTACCGCCGCCCCGGTCCCGACGGAGCGGCGAGGTAGCCCGGTAAAGACCGCGTACCGTGGTCCGCGTGGCTTACAACGTAAGGTTTACCGTTACAGATTTTCCGTTTCGGTACCGTGACCCCTTGTAATGCCCTCGGGTCACGTTGCGCTGTTGGCGGCCGTTGGTGGAGAGCCAGTCGTGGCGTTCGACGTTGATCTTGGCGCCGCGCTTCGAAGGGTTGTCTCTCAGCGGCGTCACGTTCGAGGATAGCTCCACCCCCGGCAGACTCTCCGGGTGTCCGGGCTCTTCGGAAAATAGCTCCGAGAGATGCTCTTCGACCGTCAACCGTGGCCTCACCGATTCCGGGGAGGCGTCCGCTTCGACCTTAGTGGCATCGAAGTAAAGCTCCCTGCCCCATACCAGACCGGCCTCAAT
>JADDPR010000221.1 GCA_016781775.1 Rubrobacter sp.
GCTGAGCGTCCTCTACGTAGCTCTGCACGGTCAGCACGTTCTCGGACGATTGGTAAAGCACGGCGATCAAGTTGTAGTTCTTGTCTTTAACGCCGGTCTGCTGCCCCTGTTCGGACATGAGAGTCCCTTTCCTTTAGGCTCCAAAAGCCTTGTCCTCATACCCATAGTCGAAGGGCTGAAACCTCTTCGACCACGCTCCTCCCATCGAACGCCCCGACCTCCCCTGCGGCTTCCCACCCCTGAATGTCTGCATCCTGCTCACGCGAACGATAACTGGGAGCTGCCCTACCCGACCGCCGAGTTACTCGGCGGGGCTTGGCAGCAGAGAGAGGCGGAGGGGTACCACCGAGAGATGCAAACCGGCTTCGGGTTAAGAGAGCCTGTGCTGGAGCGAAGATGCGGCAATCCCGGCCGTTCGGTGGCAGGTGCGAGCCCTCGGCGTCCTGCTGCTGGGCCTGCCGGAAAAAGTCGGCGAGTCCGTGTCGCCGTCCCGACCGTGCTTCGCGTGGATCTGCCCGCCTTCGATGGCGTGGAAGGGTAAGCTGGTCGGGTTGTAGACGCTGTCGCTGATGTCCGTGCGCCGCTCACCGTTGGACGAAACCCAGCCGTCTTGGCGCCTCGTTGCGCGCTGCTAGACTTGCCCGGTATCCGGAAGGAGGCGGTTTTGGAGGGAGCGGACCGGGCGCGGGAGGTACGCGAGAGGCAGCGCGGCGACTGGGACGCCGTCGCCGGGGGCTGGCAGCGCCACCGGGAGAAGATGAGCGGCCCCGCGAGCGCGATCACGGAGAGAATGGTCGACGCCCTGCGTCCGGGACCGGGGGACCGCGTCCTCGACCTCGCCTGCGGCGTGGGAGACCCCGCCTTCACGATCGCAGAGCGCGTCGGCCCAGGGGGCTACGTCCTCGGCCTCGACCTGTCGTCGGAGATGGTACGGGCCGCTCGGGTCTGGGCGGAGGAGCACGGGGTGGGCAACGCCGAGTTTCGGGACATCCCGAGCGAGCTCGAGCTCGGCGTCGAACCCGAGAGCTTCGACGCCGCGACCTGCCGCCTCGGCCTCATGTTCGTGCCCGACCCCGTCGCGGCCCTGCGGGAGCTTCGCAAAGCCCTCGTCCCCGGCGGGCGGGTCGCCGTCGCCACCTGGGGCCTCCCCGAACGCAACCCGAACTTCTCCCTGCCGATGCAGATCATCTCCCGCCACGCCGACCTCCCGACGGCTTCCGACACCCCGGGCCTCTTCGCCCTTCCGACGCCGGAGGATCTGGGCGCAACCCTCGAGGCCGCCGGGTTCTCGGGGGTAGAAGCCGTCACCTTCGAGACGCCGGTCGTCAAGGCGAAGAACGCGGAGTCCTACTGGTACGGCCTCACCGCGTTGGCGGGTCCGCTCGTCTCGACCCTCGCCCCTCTCCCGGAGGAGCGGCGGCAGAAGATACGAAAGGACATCGTCGAGGCGATCTCGGAGCGCTTCCCCGAAGGCCCGGTGGAGATGAACGGCGAGGTCGTCGTTGCCTCCGGGGAGAAGGCTCGCCCGTAGCGTTGCGCAAAGGAGACGCAGTAAAACGCCGAGCGTGGAGGGGGGTGGGAGGACTCCGGCGGGCTGACCGGGCTCCTTGCAGGCCCCGGGGAGGGCGACCGGGGTCACTGACCCGACGCAAGCCGGTTTCGTAGCGTGAACGGAGATTCGGGACCCGGAAAAAGTCCGCTCGGGTGTGGCGCATAAACTGCGGCACGGAGACCCGATCAGCCCCGGAGACCCCTACATGCATGGGCGAGGTGCCCGAGGTTTCTCGGCCCGTTGTGGGGGAAGAACACGTCTGTGACGCACGCGAGACCACGACGTCCATTCGAGAGGTACGAGAGATGAGCTTAAGATCCTACGCCGCGTCCGCCGCCGCGGATCTGGCTCGCGGCGCGCTGAACGCCTCGCTCGCCGCCAACGGACGCTTCTCGGGCCTTGCCCGTGGCGTCGACGGGACGCTCGATAGGGAGGGTACCCTCTCCAGGGCGGTGCGGCGCTCGGGCGAGGAGACGAAGGCGGTGCGCGACGCCTCGGCGAGGTCCTCGGACCCGGATTTTCTAGCTCGCTTCGGAGACCTGGCGCGCTCGGAAGCCTTTTTGTGGACGGAGGCCGGGCTCATGACCGGGGAGCGCCTCGGGCGCAGCCTCGCCCTCGCTTCGCCCGGGTTTTCGGGCTACGCGGGGCTCTCTCGCACGCTGGTGATCGGGGCGGTCGCCGCGGACCTCTACCTGGGGTACACCGCGCTCCGGCGGCGCAGCACCTCGTATCCCGGCCTCGTCGGGGAGGAGGACTGGGGGTTACAGCACCGGCGCGGGGCGGCGCGCATCCTGGACGCGGCCTCGGAGCTCGGCGGGACCCTGATCAAGGCCGCCCAGTTTGCCTCTTCCCGGCCGGATCTCCTGCCTGCCCCCTACATCGAGAAGCTCTCGACGCTTCAAGATCGCGTGCCTCCCCGCCCGTGGCGGGTGATCGAGCGGGCGCTGGAGCGCGAGCTCGGCCGAAACCCGAAGGAGGTTTTCTCGGCGGTCGAGCCCAGGCCGATCGCGGCTGCCTCCATCGCCCAGGTCCACCGCGCCTACCTCCGTGACGGCCGGGCGGTCGCCCTGAAGGTCCAGTACCCGGGGATCTCGGAGCTCGTAGAAGCCGACCTGGTGGCCCTGGAGACGGTCTTCTCCGGGCTCAACGCCGTGGAGCCGGACGTCAGGCTCCAGCCCATCGCCGACTACCTCCGCTGGACGCTCCCGATGGAGCTCGACTTCCTGCGAGAGGCCGGAGCCATACGGGACCTGAAGAAGGCCCTGGAGGACCGCGGCGACGTCCTCATCCCCGGCGTCGTGGAGGGGCTGACCACGGGGCGCCTGCTCGTCATGGAACTCATGGAGGGGCACAAGATCACGGACCGTGCAGCACTCGTCTCCTCCGGCATCGACCCTCGCGCGGTGGCCGAGCTCCTTAACGACGTCTACGCGTACCAGCTCTACGGCCGCCGCTACCTCCACGCCGACCCCCACCCCGGCAACATCCTCGTGCAGCCCGGTCCGGAGGGCCCCCGCCTGGTCCTGCTCGACCACGGCCTGACCCTCGGGCTGGAGCCAGAGCTCGTCGGCCCTCTGGAGAGGATGGTGCGCGCGATCTCCGAGGGCGACCTCGAATCGATGACGGTGGCTCTGAAGGAGGCAGGTATGCCCATCGACGAGGGGGCGGATCTCGACGCCCTCCTCGGGCTCGTCGGCGTCCTTCTCGGCGGCGAGGAGTACCTGGGGGACGGAGAAGGAGATGCCACTTCCAGCGTAGACCTCGGGAGACTCGGCAGGAGCTTCGGCTCGGGGATAAGCGACATACCACCCAAGCTGCTCCTCGTAGGACGCGCCATCGGCCTCCTCGACGGGATCACCCGCGGGCTGGACCCGGACCTCGACGCCATGGAGATCGTCGCCCGATACACCCGCGCGGAGTAGAGAGTCCGAAACTAGAGTTACGGTCCCCGCGTCGACGCAGCCCCGAAGTCCGGTAAACCGGATGCGGGAAGCGGCTGGCGAGGAATGCCTGGGATACGAGATGGAAGCCTGGGATACGAGATGGAATCCTGAGCTCGGCGCATCCGCCATCGCGGGATCGAGAATTCTTCGACCCCGGGGCGGCTCCGCTCGCTCTAGGTCAGGGCGATCCGGCGGCGCGGCCGCCGGGTCTGTCACGCCGTGGTTCAGGCGACCTGTCGGCTGCTCCTGAGGTCCGTGCAGGCGGCGATCGCGGCGACGGCTCCCTGGCCGGCGGCTACGATGGCCTGGTTGAAGCCCCCGGTTACGTCGCCGCGTACACGAGGGGGACGTTGGTGGCGCACCGTTGATCCACCGCGATAAACCCGCCGTCGAGCTCGACGCCCAGGCCCTCGGCGAGCTCGGTGTTGACCTTCGTCCCGAGGGCGGCGAGGACCTGCGAAGCGGGAAGGGAGTCCCCGCTCTCGAACTCCAGGCCTTCGAGCCCGCTATATGTGCGCGGCTCGCCGACGAAGCGCGAGACCTTCTCAGGCCGGACAGAGATCGAGCGTTCGTGTAGGCCGCTCTCGCCATCCTCGGTAAACTCGGACTCCTTGCCGTCCAGGCAGATCGTCACCTCGCACCCGAAGTCGTGCATCATAATCCCGGCCTCGGCGACGGCCGAATCGGTGTTCCCTATGATGGCGACCCGGTCCCCCGCATCTCGTAGGCGTCGCAGAGCAGGCAATAGTGAAGATCGTAACCCTCGAAGTCCGCGGCGTTCTCGACCTCGGGCCTGCCGTCCACGACCCCGGGAGCCAGCACGACGGCCCCCGCCCTGTAGGTCCCGTTGCCACACTCCGCGACAAAACCTTCGTCGGACTTCCGGAGGTCCTCCACCTCGTCCCAGACGCGTTCCACCCCGTACAACGAGGCCTGCTTGTCTCCGAGCTCCCGGAGCTCACGGGCCGAGATCCCGTCGGGGAACCCGGGGTAATTCAGATATTTGCGGGCCCATCGGTCCCGGGACGACTCGATGCCCCGATCCAGAATCGCCACCGTACGGTTCATCCGCGCAGATCGCCGCCGAAAGCCCCGCCTCGCCACCGCCTATAATCAATATGTCATACATGTAAGGTCGTATACCGCAAGAGTTCCCCCACTAAGCTTGTGTTTTAACCGCACGGGAGTTTTGCGATGAGCTTTGTGTCCA
>JADDPR010000317.1 GCA_016781775.1 Rubrobacter sp.
GTCGAGCAGCCCGGGCCAGCGGTCCTTCCACGGCCTCGCCGTTTCGAAAGCGGCGGAGGCCCTCAAAATGAGCCCGTCGTCGAGGTGACGACCCACGATCTGCAGACCCACCGGCAGGCCACCTTCCGTGAACCCCGCGGGTACCGTCGCGGCGGGCTGTCCGGTCATGTTGATCGGGAAGGTGAACGAGAGCCAGTAGGTATTCGGGACCTCCCGCCCGTCGATGACCTCCGGGCCCTGGATGCCGGTTTCGAACGGCGGCACCGCCAGCGTCGGAGTGAGCAAGAGGTCGTAGTCGCGCATGAAGCGCCACATCCTGTTGTAGACGCCCTTGCGCGCCATCACCGCGTTGGTGAAGTCCTCGGCCTTCCAGTCCTGCTCCAAGACTGCGGCCAGGTGCGGCGACATCTTCTCCCCGAGCTCTTCTGCCATCTTGCGCATGCCCGCGAGGTCGGTCTCTACGAGGACGAGCCCCCAGAAAGCCTCGAAGGGATCCTCGAAGCCGGGGTGCGCCTCCTCGACCGTGCAGCCCAGGTCGTCCTCGAAGACCCTCGCCGCCTCGCCGACCACCCTCCGCACCTCAGGGTCGACGGCGGCGTAGCCCCAGTCCGGGCTGTAGGCGACGCGCATGCCGCGAGGCAGTCCCTCGCCCAGCGCCCCCATCGGGTCGAAGCCCGGCTCCTCGGGGATGGAGAGTCGGTCGCGCTCGTCGGGACCCGCCATGACCCTGAGCATGAGGGCGCCGTCTCGCACCGTGCGGCTCATGGGGCCTATGTGCTCCAACGACTCCCAGCCCGACGCACCCGGGTAGCGCTCGTCGCGGCAGCTCGGATACAGGGGGACGCGACCCATGGAGGCCTTCATCCCGAAGAGGCCGCAGAAGCTCGCCGGGATCCTGACCGAGCCCCCGCCGTCGCTGCCCAGGGCTATGGGACCCATACCGCTCGCCACCGCCGCCCCCGAACCCGCGCTCGAGCCGCCGGGGGTGAGGCGTGTGTCCCAGGGGTTGGTGGTGGTCTCGAAGACGGGGTTGTGCCCGACGCCGCTGTAGCCGAACTCGGGCACGTTGGTCTTGCCGAGGATTATCGCGCCGGCTTCCTTGAGGCGCTCGACGGCCACGTCGTCCTCTTCGGGGACGAAGTCCTTGTAGGCGTGGGAGCCGAGGACCATGCGTACGTCCTTCACGGCGTGAAGATCCTTGATGCCGACCGGGACGCCGGCCAGCGGCCCCGGGTCTTTGCCTTCGGAGATTTCCTTCTCCAGGCGGCGCGCCTCCTCGCGGGCCATCTCCGGCGTCGGGGTGCAGAAGGCGTGGAGCTTGGGCTCCAGCTTCTCCATCCTCTCAAGGACTGCGTCCAAGACTTCCACCGGCGAGAGCTCCTTGCTGCGCACGCGTCCCGCCAGTTCCGTCGCCTCCATGCGCCCTATTTCGTCGTTGATTGACATAGATCCCCTTTCCCCAAAGGTCCTTCCTCCTTCGTCATGCTACAAGGCCCTTAGGTTTGCTGCTCCGTTTGGCCGGCGAGTCCCTCTCCGACGCTAGAGCCCGTGTCCCGCCCCCACAGCGCGGGACGTGGCCCTCGACCGCACGCGAAAAAACGTGCCACTCCCCGGTTGTTGCTACGTTCGACAAACGCTCGTTTCCGGGACGAGCGGACCGCCTAGGGTCAACGTAAGAACCCGGCAGCGCTCACCAAGTAGAGAGGCTTGCGCCACCAGGAGTAAGCAGTAGTGGGCTTTCTCCGCCTCGTACTACGGCCAACGATAGTGCCCTCCGATGAGAATCACAGAACATCGCTAGAAAGTACACAAGATGGTTTATATTGAGGTGTGTCGGAGGCTCACCTTCCCAAGGACGTGGACCGGCTAAAGGGGATCTGGTTTGTCTAAACGTTCTCCTCTGCGTAGGCGCTCTCTTCTGGACTACCTGTGGGGACGGTTCGGGGAGCAGCGGGCGATGTCGCTCTTCACCATGGTGAGTGGGTTCATCAGCATAGTCATCATGGCTTTCGCCGCCTATCTGACCGACGCGCCCTTCATCTTCCCGGCCCTGGGGCCGACCATCTTCTTGATCTTCTCCCGACCCATGAGCCCATCGGCTTCCCCACGCAACATCGTCCTGGGCCACCTCTTCGGGTGTCTTTGCGGCTGGGGAAGCCTGGCTATATCGGGACTCTTGGGGGAAGAGTCCGTCCTCACGGCGGGGGTCGGGTTGCCTCGCATCCTGGCTGTGGGCCTCTCCTTGAGCCTCACCTCGGGGTTTCTGGTCCTCTTCGACCTGGATCACCCGCCCGCCGCCTCGACGACCCTCATAGTCTCCTTGGGGCTGATGTCCTCCCCGGCAGAACTGGCCGTCCTGATGCTGGCCGTCGCTTTTATCACGGTCCAGGCCGTCATGATGAACCGCAGGGCGGGGTTCCCCTACCCCCTCTGGAAACCCTCCCGAGACTGGCACCCCTCCGAAGGCAGAACCCGGCCGCCGGCCTGAGCGAGTCGGCGGCCGACGACCGTAAGGATCGCTTCGAGCGTAGCGAACCGCGAATCATCGAGCGGCTCGTGCCTCCAGGGTGTCCGCGAGTTCGGTCAGCGTCGCGACGACCATCTCGGGGCGCGGGGCCAGGGTGTCGAAGAGGCCTCCGGAGCGGTCCACCCACGCGGCCTGCATCCCGGCGGCCTCCGCACCGATGTCGTCGAAGGGGTTTGAGGAGACCAAGCGGATCTCGCCGATCTGCCGCCCCAGTGATTCGGCGACGCGCCGGTAGGTCTTGGGGGAGGGCTTGTAGGCCTTCACCTGGTCGACACTGACGAACCCCTGGAAGTACGGGCGGAGCCCCGCCGCGTCCATGAGGGCGTCGAGCATGCGCGGGGCCCCGTTGGAGAAGACGACCATCGTGTGGCCGGCCTCCTTCAAGCGCTCGAGGCCCTCCTCGACGTCGGCGAACCGCTCCAGGTTGTTGTACTGAGCCATGAGCGCGTCTTTGTGGTCCGCGTCGAGCTCCCGCCCGGCCGCGTCGAGGGCGTAGTCGAGCGCATTGCGAGTAACCCATTCGAAGTCTTCGTATTTCTCCATCGCGGTGAGGCGGAAAGTGTACTCGAGTTGCTTCTGCCTCCACACCTCCGCGACGCGCAGCGCGTCCTCGTCCGGGAGGTACTGCTCCAACCGCTTCCAAATGCGGATCGGGTCCACCAGCGTACCGTACATGTCGAAGGCGAGGGCCTCGGGTTCCGTCATCGACTCTCCTTTCTTTCCAGGGAGACCCACCCGCAACGGGGTATGTCGTCTCATCTGCGACGACCGCTACGCATGGGGCCGGTACCAGGGTGTTGCGTCCGCAGGACCGATTACTCCCGCTCCTCCGGCGCTTTCTGACGAGAAACTTCTCCGCAGCCCTCCCGGCCCGCGCCTCCACGGCCGCCGCCTCTCCATAAGCTCCGCGCCCCACTACATGAAGATGTCCAGCGGCAGGAGGGCGCTCACCAGGAGGTTCGGCACGTCCACCGTCTGGCTGATGCGCAGGTCCACCGCGACGCTGCAAATCGCGTAGGCCTGCTGGCGATCGAAGCCGCGGGTGCCCAGGTGCTCAATCATGTTCAAGAGCGCGTTGCGGGCGGCGAGGGTCAGGTCCTCGCTCTCGTTCGTGCCGTCCTTGCGAACGCCGATGCCGGTGGTGGCGAAGAAGCGGCGGGGTGCTGCGAGCTCCGGGCGGGTAAAGTAGTCGTCCCGGTAGAATTGCAGGTCCCTTATGCCGCGCCGCTCGGCCTCCCCTTTGCGGAGGCCAAACCGCAAGTGGACGCGCGAGCGCATCTCGATCGCCGTCCCGCACGCCTCGCAGTCGCCTTGGGCGAAATGGACGTCGCCGGTCGAGACCAGGCCGCCGTCGGCGTACACCGGCAACAGGACGGTGGTGCCGGGCGAGATCTGCTTTATGTCTATGTTTCCGGCGGTCTCCCGCGGCGGGATGGTGCGCAGGGCCTCGCCCGCTATCGGTCCCTCGGACGGCACGGCCCCGGCCGGGTCCGGCGGCAGGGCGAACCCCCCGCGCTCGGCGAGCGCGGCCTCCCTCTCGGTCTGGCGGCGCCTGAGGTCTACGTTCGGGGCCAGGCCGAGCACGCCGGGGTGGGGGTTGTAGCGGATGCGCACCCCGGGCAGTTGCTCGGACTCGGCGTACCCGTTGCCGTGCAGCCGCCAGTGGACGATGAAGGGCTCCGGGAAGTCGTCGCGCAAGAAACCGAAGCCCGGCACCTGGATCGTATAGCCCCACCCTTCCCAGGGATCGGCCTCGATCTCCACCAACTCCACCTCGAGGAGGTCCCCGGGCTCCGCCCCCTTCACGTAGACTGGACCGGTGAGGGGGTGGACCGGCCCGAGGTCCAGGTTCACCACGTCCCCCTCTGTTGAGCCGGGGTTCAGCTGGTTGTCGAAGGCGTCGCGCGTCTCGTAGACCACGACGTCGCCCGGGTCCGCCTCCACTACCGGTTCTATCGCCTCGTGCCAGCGGTTGTGCCCCGTGCCGGGCTCATCGGCGAGCGTCTTCGACGGGTCTATGCCGATCATGTGCTCTCGGGGCATCCCTCTCTCCTCCTTACGGGCCATCGCGGGCCGAGGCTCCTCCACTGGCCGCTCCATACTCCTACAATGCACGGCCCCGCACCACCCTGAGGGCGGCACGCCGCCGTGTGTCCCCTTCG
>JADDPR010000538.1 GCA_016781775.1 Rubrobacter sp.
TAGAAGGCAACGTGCAAGGCGTGCCGTCCCGCTTTAGCTCCCGGCACGTGCCGCTCAAGTAAGCCCCTCCCCCCGGTCGTGCTCGAGGATGGCGTCCACCTCGGCGAGGCTGAGCCGAACGTCCCGCCCGCATCCTTCGCAGCGCGTCGGGGCGTCCCCCGGCTCGCACGCGACGATGCGCTCCAGGAGGGCGGCGCGGGCCCCCTCGCAACGAGGACACGCGCCTGCTCCTTCGAGCCTTCTGAGGCGACCCTCGAAGCCCCTCATCGGAGCAGCCACCGCGCGAACGTCAGCTCGAGCCAGTCGCGGGTGCCGTTGCCGGAGACGAACATGCGGTTCGCCTCGTCCCCGTCGCCGGACTGGCGCACCTCGTTCACCATGTCGAGGTGCAGGTCCGCCTGCCGGTCGAGGACCTCGGCGAGACGCTTGCCGAGCTCGTCCCGTTCGGCGTCTAGGGCCGCGCTCTGGTTCTGGAGCTCGCCGTACTTCTCGCGGTGGACGCGGACCCGTGCCTCCGTGAGAGCCTTCTTCGTCTCCCCGAGCCGGCGCTCGAGCTGCTCGGAGGCGCCGACGGAGACCTCGAGGGTTTCCTCGGCGGACGTGGCGCGGGCGCGTAGCTCGGCGAGCTCTTCGACGGCCGCCGGGTCTTCCCGAAAGACCGCGAGGCCGATCTCCTTGCGCCGCGCGCTTATCGTCCCGATCTCGTGCTCCGCGTCTCGGGCGCTTCGTCGGGCCGAGGCCAGTTGCCCCGCGAGGTTCTCGGCCTCCCCCTCCAGGCGCTCGACCTCGGCAACGGCATCCTGTACGTTCTTCGTGGTCATGGCCTACCTCCCCTCCAGGACGGCCTCGAGGGCCACCGTGTACGAACATCCCTTACGCCGGGCGTAGTCTTCGGCTTGGCGGTTGAGGGCCGCGTCGCCGGCGTCCACGCGGGGCTTCTCGGGAGCCCCTTCCGCCAGCTCCACCGTGCTACCTCCGGGCATGACCGCTTCGAGCGCCACCGCGTAGGAGACGCCGTGCCTCTCGGCGTAGGAGCGGGCCCGCTTATCGAGCTCCCCCTCGTCCACGGCGGCGGGGCGCTTCTTCGCGTACTTCTCTTCGATCTCCCGGTAGGGGCGCCAAAGCTCCTCGGCGAGCTGCACCGTGGCGTCCCCGTAGCTCACGCCGTCGCGTTCGGCCCGGCGGGCTATCTCGCCGCTCACGGCCGCCTCCTCCAGCCACCGGGCCACGTAGGCGCGGCTATCCGGCTTCCAGTCCTTCATCGTTCTCCTCTCCGTAGGTAACGCCGGGGACGAACCGTCCGCCCCCGGCAGGTAGTGGACCGGCGCTCGGTAGGCAGGAGGAAACGGTCCAAAAGCCTCGCGCCGTTCTCCGGCGCGGCGCCGTTCGTGTTCATCAAGGCCGCCCGTTCCCCGGACCGGCGGCTGTCCCCAAAGCCTCCTCGCAGAGCCTCAACCCCACGCGGTGGCGTCGCAGGAGCTCCTCGAAGGTCCTGGTGTGCCGGACGAGTTGTTCCTCGTGGTAGGCGAGACGCTGGCGCAGCGCCGCCTCCCGAAGGCGGGCGCGGTGCCGTCTCTCCGACATGGCCCACAGGTCCGCCTCGGCGTTGGCCTTGTCGCGCTGCGTGGCCCTCTTGGTTATGAAGGCGTTCAGCTCGGCCTCTACCTTCTCGACCTTCGCTACGTCCAAGACTCTCCCTTCGTCGCTCCGCCCCGGTCCCATGCGCCATGCACGGCGCCGACGGGCGTCGGTGTTTGCCTCCGCGCCGAGAGGAGGCAAACAAGAGTTTGCACACTGTAGTTTGCAGTAAAGGGTAAGGGGGGGGGAGGGCGACGGAAGCGCCGCCCCCCCATAGGTAGCCGACCGGGGGCGAGCGCGATCACGCTGCCCTCCTCTTGAGCCTGCCGAGGATGTGCCCCGCGTGGCGGTCGGAGAGGGGCAAGTCTTCGGCTACGCGATACCAGCCGATGCGCTCCGCCTTCGTCATCCCCCAGGCGTGCGCGATGGCCGCCAGGCGCTTGTAGGAGGCTCCCCGCGTCTGCTCGTGGGCGAGGTCCTCGACGGGCCAGCAGTCCTGCAGCATGGCGAGGACCTGGCCGTACTCGTCGCCGGCTTGGGCGCGCTGAAGGGCCCGCCCCGTGAGCGCGGCGAAGTCGCAGCCCGGATCGAAGGGGACGCGGGGTCTATCGTCGGTAGAGGGTTCCCGGCGCCGGGAAGGATGAACGGTCGGTTCAGGGCTCCCGCCGGCGGGAAGGCTCGAGTTGCGTACCACGTCTCGCACCGCTGTGGTCCAGATGAAGAGCTCGTGATCCCCGCCGGTGTCGGGGTGGGCCCGGGCAACAAGGCGCTTCCACATGCGGGCGTCGTCCGGCGGCCTGGTGGTCGTGCGGGCCATCAGTTCGCCACCTCCTCGACGTGGCGGACGGTTAGCAGGTAGGCGCTCGGGTTCTCCGTTACCGCCGTATAGGCCGCCTCCCCGCACCTCGTGTGGAAGTAGCGGGGTCGACCGCCGTTCTCGAGGTCGCGGAGGATGAGGTCGGGCTCGTGGTCGTGGATACGTCCACCGCAGGAGGCGCACTTGATGCGCGTGCGGGCCATCACTTCCCGCCCCCGAAACGGGCATCTACGTCGCATTCGTCGCACGGGCAGTCGAGCGGTGTCCCGTGGGGGCAGGAGGCCTCCTCCTGCGTCGTTCCCGTTCCCGTTCCCTTGGTAGGTTGGTAATGAGTAACGACGATTCTTGAGCGGCCCTGCTTGTCCCCTGTATCCCTGAGCGCGCCCTCGCTCAACAGTTCCGATATAGAGTTGCGCACGGTCTGAAGGCCTATCCCAGTTGCCTTAGCGACCATCTCGGCCGTGGCGCGCTCAAGCTCCCCGACGGCCTCGAGCACCCGCTCTTTCTTCGAGGGTTCGCGGTCGGGGTTGGGGACCGGGGCCTCAAGGCGCTCCACCGTGGTCTTCCCCTCGCCGAACACGACCTTTAAGGAGAAGTCCCGTTCCTTCCAACCGAAGTTGTTCTTCTTGTGGGTGAACGTCGCGGTTATCTCGCCCTGCTCGTGGTCCCCGCGTATCTGGAACGAGGAGCGCACGGCGTTCGTCTTGTAGACCGAACCGAAGGCCTGCTTGTCGGAATACTTCTCCCCCTTGATGATCTTCGCCTGGTGGTCGATGAGGAGGGGGCTGGCGCCTGCGTCCTTGAGGGGCTGAATACACGCACGGTAGAAGTCGAGAACGTCCTTCGCCGACTCGGCATCTCCGCCGAGGGCGAAGCCTACCGAGTCCACTATCACGAGCCCGATCCCGAGGCGTCGGCACTCCTCGGCCGCCACCATGAACGCCTGCACGGGCGGCATCATGGCCACGCTGAGGTAATAGAAGTTCTCCGGTATCGCCTTCAGCTCCATGCCGGCGGCGAGGTCCAGGGCGCGGCGGTGCTGCTCGTCCGCGTCGAGCTCGAAGTCGAGGTAGAGGACGGGGACCGTCTTGACGGCGAAGGCCATCCAGTAGGACCGGCTCACCTCGGCGACGGTCAAGCCGAGGTGCATAGCCAGGAGGGATTTGGCCACGCCGCCCTCGCCAAACCAGGACGCGGCATGCCCCACCCAAATGCAGTTGTCGACCACGCATTGCCGTGGCGCGGGCTTCTCCCGCCCGCTGAAAGAGAGCGCCTGAATGCTATGCTTCAGGTCGTTATCATCCTCGTTACTCATTCCCAAATCACCTAGGTAACGGGAACGGGAACGAAGCTTTATCCACCTGTAACCCTCGGGCGTGTCTTTGATGGCCTGCGCTATCTCGTCGCCGAGCCAGGTATTCCCGCCGCGTCGGCTGTTCCACTTGTCGCGTGCCAATCCGGAGCCTTGCATGATGCGCTCCATCTGGCCGGCGTCGCGGTCCGTCCAGAAGGCGAGCTTGTGCGCGATCGCCGCGTCGGCGTCGCTCTGCGAGTCGTAGTAGGGCTGCCAGTTGCCGCCGTAGACCTCTCGCCACTTCTGGCCCTTGGACTCGCCGAACAGCTTCTCCAGCACCTCGCTATCCGAGGGGCAAGATGTCCCTGTCGAGGTTTTGGCGTGGCCGTTGCCCTGCGCGTTCTTCGGGGCCTGCTTGGCGCGCAACCTTTGAACGAGGTCGTTGATGGCCGCCTGATCGGGGGTCTGGCTCATATCGTCGCCCCCGTCACCGTAAAGAACCTGTCTTGTCCGTAGACCTCGACGGACTTGGTGTTGATGCCGTCCTTGCACGTCCCCCTGGTGATGAGGTGGACGCCACACCCCGAGGGCGACGCTTCGAGGAGAACAACGTCCTCGAAGCTGTCGATAATCTTCTGTGCCCACTCCTCTATGGAGCCCGTCTCCGGGTCGCGGCACCCGTCGAGGTCAACCCCGACGAACGGGTCAGCACTACAGAACACGAACCCGATACCGCTGTAACGTCCGGTTTTGAGGGCCTGGATGGCCTCGTCAAACGTGCACCAGGTCATCAGATCTGTGCTTGATGCCCTGCCCACACCCTGGGCGATGTACGGGACCTTTGTCGGCTTGTCGTTCCTCTTCTCGAGCTTCCACACCACCCATTGAGGGCGGCGGCGGAGCTCTTCGGGGATGTTGTCGAGCAGCTCCTCGGTGTTGAGCCGTTCAGCCTGTGGCATAATCTATGTGCTCCTTG
>JADDPR010000250.1 GCA_016781775.1 Rubrobacter sp.
CCTGGGACGACCACGAGGTCGACAACAACTACGCGGGGCTCGTCGCCGCCGACGGCATGAGCCGCACGGAATTCACCCGCCGCCGCGCCGCGGCCTACCGGGCTTACTACGAGCACCTCCCCCTCAGGCACTCCTCCCTCCCGTCCGGGGCGAGCGGCAGGATCTACCGCCGCCTCACCTACGGGAACCTCGTTCGCATCAGCGCCCTCGACCCCCGCCAGTACCGGACCGACCAGCCCTGCGGCGACGGCCTCAAGGCCCGCTGCGCCGACGCCCTCAGCTCGAACGCTACCCTGACCGGGCCGACGCAGGAGGGTTGGCTTCTCGACGGCCTCGGCTCGTCGCCCGCGCGCTGGAACGTCATCGCCCAGCAGGTCGTCATGGCCCAGTACGACCACCGGAGCGGCTCGGGCGGCCTCTTCAACATGGACGCCTGGGACGGCTACGTGGCGGCCCGCAACCGCGTCCTCGGCTACCTCCTCAACAGGAGGCCGAGCAACCCTATCGTCATCACCGGCGACGTCCACTCGTCGTGGGTAGCCGACCTCAAGGCCGACTTCCGCAACGGGGCGTCGAGGACCGTGGGCACCGAGTTCGTCGGGACCTCCATCACCTCCCGCCTCCCCGCCTCCGCCGTGCAGACCATAAAGGTGGCGCGCGCCGAGAACCCCCACGTCAAGTACTTCGACGGGCGGCCCAGGGGTTACGTGCGCTGCAACATCAACGCGGATCGCTGGAGGAGCGACCTCAGGCTCGTCGGCTCCACCGGAAACCCGCAGTCCGCCGTCGGCACCCTCGCCTCGTTTGTCGTGCAGAATGGTCGCCCGGGGCGGTGCGCGCGTAGCCCCGGGCAGGGCCCAGGTCGAGCCGGAAAATGCTAGGTCCGCAGAACAAACGAGCTTACCCCTTGTGCTAGGATGCAAACGTTTTAGGCAGGCCTTCGGTAAAAGGTTCGGAGGAGTTTATGGGTAACGGTTTGGGCCGGTGGGCCATCTGGATCGGCGTCGCCATCGTCGGCGCAGTATGTTGGGGAGTTCTGGCACTCTCCAGGGGCGAGACGGTAAACGCCGCGTGGCTCCTCTTCGCGGCGCTCGCGTCCTACGCCATCGCGTACAGGTTCTACGCGCGGTTTATCCAGAAGAAAGTTCTGGAGACGGACGATTCGAGGGCGACGCCCGCCGAACGGCTAAACAACGGCAAAGACTTCGAACCGATGGACCGGCGGGTGCTCTTCGGGCACCACTTCGCGGCGATCGCCGGGGCGGGGCCGCTCGTAGGTCCGGTGCTGGCGGCGCAGCTCGGGTACCTGCCGGGGACCATCTGGATCATCTTCGGCGTCATCCTCGCCGGCGCCGTGCAGGACATGACGACACTGTTCTTCTCCATGCGCCGCAACGGCAAGACCCTCGGGCAGATGGCCCGCGAGGAGATAGGCCCGGTCGGTGGGATCGCGGCGATAATCGCGGTCCTGTCCATCATGGTGATCCTCCTCGCCGTCCTCGCGCTCGTGGTGGTAAACGCTCTGGCCGAGTCGCCGTGGGGGGCCTTCTCCATCGCCATGACGCTCCCCATCGCGCTCTTCATGGGCGCGTACCTCAGATTCCTCAGGCCCGGTCGGATCCTGGAGGTCTCGCTCATCGGGGTCGTGCTGCTCCTGGGCGCCATCATCGGGGGCGGCTACATCTCCGAGGCCTCCGCCTACGCGGACGCGTGGACGTTCTCCAAGACCCAGATCGTATGGGCCCTCATCATCTACGGCTTCATCGCCTCGGTGCTGCCGGTCTGGCTCCTCCTCGCCCCGCGCGACTACCTCTCGACGTTCATGAAGATCGGGACCATCGCCCTGCTCGCCATCGGCATCCTCATCGTGCTGCCTGCGATACAGATGCCGGCCACCACCCCCTTCGCCTTCAACGGCCTCGGGCCGGTCGTCGCGGGGCCGCTCTTCCCGTTCGTGTTTATAACCATCGCCTGCGGGGCGCTCTCGGGCTTCCACGCCCTCGTCGCCTCCGGAACGACGCCGAAGCTCATCCAGAAGGAGTCGCAGGTCCGCTTCATCGGGTACGGGGCGATGCTCATGGAATCGTTCGTCGCGGTCATGGCGCTCATCGCCGCGACGGCGCTCGACCCGGGCGTGTACTTCGCGATGAACGCCCCCGCCGGCGTCGTCGGCGACACGGTGCAGTCCGCCTCGCAGGCCGTGACGGGCCTCGGGTTCTCCGTCTCCCCGGACGTACTCCAGGGGACGGCGACGGCGGTCGGGGAAGAAACGATCGTGGGGAGGACGGGCGGGGCTCCAACGCTCGCGGTCGGGATGAGCGAGATCTTCGCGGGGGTGACGAGCTTTATCGGGCTCTCGTCGCTCCAGGCGTTCTGGTACCACTTCGCCATCATGTTCGAGGCTCTGTTTATCCTGACGACGGTCGACGCCGGGACGCGCGTCGGGCGGTTCATGATTCAGGACATGCTCGGCAACGTCTACCGGCCCCTCGGGCGCACCTCGTGGCTCCCGGGCAACCTGCTCGCCAGCGCCCTTATCGTCGGGGCCTGGGGCTACTTCTTGTACGTAGGCGCGACCGACCCCCTCGGGGGCATCAACCAGCTCTTCCCGCTCTTCGGCATCGCCAACCAGCTTCTCGCGGCCGTCGCCCTCACCGTCGGGACGACCATCCTCATAAAGATGGGCAAGCTCAAGTACGCCTGGGTGACGCTCCTGCCGCTCGCGTGGGACGCGGCGGTGACGCTCACGGCGAGCTGGTACAAGATCTTCTCGGAGAACCCCAAGATCGGCTTCTTCGCGCAGAGAGCCGCCGCCCAGGAATCCCTCGCCGCCGGAGAGCCGTTCGCCCCGGCCAAGAGCCTGGAGCAGACGCAGCAGGTCATCCTCAACTCGACGGTCGACGGGGTGCTCTCGATCCTCTTCGCCGGCCTCATAATCATCATCATCGCCGACGCCGTGAGGGTGTGGGTCGGCCTGATCCGGGGCAAGAAGCAGCCCGTCATGAGCGAGGCACCCTGGGAAGAGTCGCACCTCGACGTGGACGGCAACGACCGCGTCCGCGAGCCCGTAGGCGCGGGGAGCCGCGGATCGAGGAGCAATGAGTAAGGAGACCCTCACCAAACCCCTCCGCTACGCCTGGGGCTACCTCAAGGAGATCTCCGGCGAGAACGCCTACGACCGCTACCTCGCGGCCCACGAGAGGACGCACGGGGACAAAACCCCCATGGACCGCGGCGAGTTCTACCGCTGGCGCCAGGACGAGAAGTACAACAACCCCGGCAGCCGCTGTCCCTGATAGCGTCATAACGGGCGGCCCGGTCGGGCCGCAAGGCAGAAAGATAAGAAGGGAGGAGGGGTTAGCAAAATGCCCCTCCTCCTTTTGCGTTGGCGGCCAGGCTTCCCTTCGTTATACTCGCTCTATGGCACAGTCCGCACTACCTCACGGATTACCCACGGTCGAGGAGTACCTGGAGATGGAAGAAACTGCCACCGTGCGCCACGAGTACGTCGGCGGGATGATTTACGCGATGGTCGGTGCGACCAAGCGGCATAATCAGATCGGCCTGAACATAGCTTCTCGCCTACTTGGTGCAGCCCGCGGTGGTCCTTGTCGCGTCTATGCAAGCGACGTAAAGCTACGAGCCTCCGATGATGCCATCTACTACCCCGACGTAATGGTGGCATGCGAGCCCGAGGACGATCCCCTCGTCGAGCACAAGCCTTGCCTCGTCGTCGAGGTCGCCTCGCCCTCGACGGAATCCATCGACCGCCGCGAGAAGATGCTGGCGTACCGGAAAACTCCAACCCTCCAAGCGTACCTGATCATCGCCCAGGACGAGCGTCGCGTCGAGCGCCACTGGCGCGACGAGAGCGGCGAGTGGCGGCAAGGGGAAGCCGTGGGCGAGGGCTTCGTCCCCATCCCCTACCCCGAGAGTGGGCTTCCCCTCGCCGAGATCTACGAAGGCCTGTAGCAACAGCCGAGCCTAGCCGCTCCTCTTGAGCTTCCCGGTGCGCTTCGCGTAGCGCTCGCCGAGTCCAAAGACGAGCATCCCCAACGGGACGAACACGACGCCCATGATGAGGAGGGGCCAGATGCTCCCCCAGAGCTCCGCGACGCCGGCCCCATCGAGCAGGGCCGCGCGGGCGCCTTCGAGGGCGTAGGTAACCGGCGAGAGCGTGGCTATGGCCTGCATCCAGCCCGGCAGGACGGACACGTCGTAGTAGACGCCGGAGACCAGCAGCAGCACGGACGAGACGATGTAGCTCACCTGCTGGCCCTTCTCCGGGGAGAGGAGCGGCAGGACGGCGGCCACGATCCCGAACCCCACGAGCGAGACGCTGCAAACCGCGAGCACGAGCAGGCCGCCCCAGTAGTTCGCGTTCGAGAGGTCGAGGTCGAAGAGCATGTAGCACACGCCAAGGGTCAGGGCTGTCTGGAAGATGCCGTAGACGACCGCGTAGAGGCCCATGCCGAGGAGGTGCGTCACCCGGCTCGACGGGCTCATGAAGGTGTACTCGATCGTCCCCTCCCACCGCTCCCAGCTCACCGTCTCCGAGAGGACGTCGAAGAGCATCGAGAGGTAGTTCCACAGGAGCGCCCCGACCAGGAGGTAGGTCATGAACCGCTCGGTATCTATCGTGCCCCCGCCGAAGCTCGCAGCCCCGGCGCCGATGTACG
>JADDPR010000574.1 GCA_016781775.1 Rubrobacter sp.
GGATTGCATCACCTCCGTGGACAGCAGCCGTCTCGAAAGTCAAGGGTGAGAAGCGCAAGTAGCCTTCCACGGGGCGCGGTCCCTCATCATGGCGTTGAGGATGGAGAGTAGCTTCCTCATGCACGCCACCAACGCCACCTTCTTGGGCTTGCCCGCCGTTACCAAACGCTCGTAGAACTCCCGGATGGCCGGGTTGTGGCGGGAGGCGACCAGGGCGCCCATGTAGAGGGCGGTCCTCACCCTCGCCCTCCCACCCCACACCTCCCGCTTGCCCCGCATCTTCCCGGAGTCTCGGGCGAAGGGGGCGACGCCCACGAGGGCGGAGAGGCGCCTGTGGGTGAGGGCCCCCAGCTCGGGGAGCTCGGCCAGCAGGGTGCGGGCGAGGGCCGGCCCGACGCCGGGTACGGTCCGCAGCAGGGCCTCGTTCTCGCGCCAGACGGGGCTCGCCTCGACGGCCTCCTCAAGCTCGCGGTCGGTGCGCGCGAGTTCCTTCTCGAGCCAGCGGACGTGGGCTCGGATGCGCCGCCTCACCGGTGCGGAGACGACGGCCGAGAGGCGGTTGTCCTCGGCCACGAGCATGACGACGAGTTGCCTGCGCCTGTCTAGGATCTCGCCCAGGAGCAGGGCTTCCTCGTCGGGCAGCGCCCTGGGCTCGGGTCGGACGGCCTCGGCGAAGCGCGCCAGGACCTCGGCGTCGATCCTGTCGGTCTTGGCGAGCTTGCCGGTGGCCTTCGCGAAGTCCCTCGCCCGGCGGGGGTTGACCACGGCCACGCGGATGCCGGCGGCGGCCATCGCCACGGCGGCGGAACGCTCGTAGCCGCCGGTGGCTTCGAGGACCACCAGCTCGACGCACTGCTCCCCGAGCCGCCCGAGCAGTGAGTCGACACCCTCAGGGTCGTTGACGACCGAGAAGTTCTCGGCGGGAGCCCCGCGGCGTAGCATGGCCACGTCCAGGCGCCCCTTGGAGACGTCCACCCCGACGTAGTGTCCTTCATCCCGACCGTCCATCGCGTCTCTCCTTCTCGTCGTGGGCCCGACCTCGCGGATACGGGCTCGGCGCGCTTTGGCGCGGCCCTGGCAGCCGTTCGGGCTCTTTCTCCGAGAGGGGCGCGACGAGCCAAGCTGTCCAGCGGTCTCCAGCGCGAAGCTCGGACCTGAGTAGAGAGCGGTCTGTCGCGCCCACGTCGGCCACAGTTTACGGCCACAACCAAGATACGAGGTAGAGACTT
>JADDPR010000104.1:0-2176 GCA_016781775.1 Rubrobacter sp.
CGAGCCGCCTTCCTCCCTCGATGTAGAACCTCTCCATGAAGACCACCCTCCCCGATGATGAATTCTCGGTACGGGGGCCGTCTTCCGCGACCCCATGCTGAACGTCCGGCTACTCTCCGCCGTACTCTCGGGCCACGCGGGCGAGGTTCTCGCCCATGCGACGCCGACGTTCGATGTCGGCGCGCGCCCTCTCCGTGTTCCCCCCCTCGTCGTCGCCCTCCGAAAGTTCGGAGAGCGCGCGCTCGGCCTCCTCGACGCGGTTCTGGGCCTCGTCGGTGTTTATCTCACCGGCCGGCACCGCCTCCTCGACCAGAATCTGGACGAGGTTCTCCGAGACCTTGAAGAAGCCGTCGGAGGTGGCGTACACGTGCCGCTCCTCGCCCTGCTGGATCCTGACGTCGCCGATCTCCACGGTGGAGACGGTCGGGGCGTGGTCTACCAACACCCCGATCTGTCCGTCCGCGATCCTCGTGATGACCATGTCGACCTGATCGTCGAAGATCATCCGCTCGGGCGTAATAACCCGACAATAAAGCTGCCGGCCCTCGCTATTCTCCGGACGACCCTCTGTCACCCTAGCCTACCTGACCGGACGCGCCGACCTGCCCCGTGGAGGAGGGCTGCTCATCCTGATCCGGCTGGCCGTCCCGCTCGGACTCGGCATTGCCGGGCGTCTCGCTCTCCTCGCCGGAGAGGGTGCGAGCCTTCTCAACCACCTCGTCTATCCCGCCGACGAGGTAGAAGGCCTGCTCGGGCAGGTCGTCGTGCTTACCCTCCACGACCTCCTTGAACGAGCGGATCGTCTCCTCGAGGTCAACGAACTTACCCTCAAGCCCCGTGAACGGCTCGGCGACGAAGAATGGCTGCGAGAGGAAACGCTGGAGGCGCCTCGCCCTGCCCACGATGACCTTGTCCTCCTCGGAGAGCTCGTCGATCCCAAGGATGGCGATGATGTCCTGGAGCTCCGTGTAGCGCTGCAAGGTGTTCTTGACCTGCTGGGCCACCTGGTAGTGCTCGTCGCCGACCACCGACGGGTCGAGAATCGTGGACGTGGAAGCAAGCGGGTCCACCGCAGGATAAATGCCCTGGGCGGCCAGCGACCGCGCGAGCGACACCGTCGAGTCGAGGTGAGCGAACACGGAGAACGGCGCCGGGTCCGTGAAGTCGTCGGCCGGCACGTAGACCGCCTGGAAGCTCGTGATCGAGCCCTTCTTCGTCGAGGTGATCCTCTCCTGAAGCACCCCCATCTCGGTGCCCAGAGTGGGCTGGTAGCCGACCTCGGAGGGCATGCGGCCCATGAGCGACGAGACCTCGTTGCCCGACTGGACGTAGCGGAAGATGTTGTCCACGAAGAACAGCACGTCCTGTCCGAGCTCCTCGCGGAAGTACTCGGCCATGGTGACGCCCGTGAGCGCGACGCGGAAGCGGGCCCCAGGCGGCTCGTTCATCTGGCCGAAAACCATGCCCGTGTTCGGGAGGACGCCGGCTTCCTCCATCTCGAGGTAGAGGTCGTTGCCCTCGCGCGTCCTCTCGCCGACCCCGGCGAAAACCGACGTGCCCTCGTACTGGAGCGCAATGTTGTTGATCAGCTCCGTGATGAGGACCGTCTTGCCGACACCAGCGCCCCCGAACAGGCCGACCTTACCGCCGCGGCGCACCGGGCACAAAAGGTCGATAACCTTGATGCCGCTGACGAACTGCTCGGCCCCGGTCGTCAGGTCCTCGAACCTTGGAGCAGGACGGTGAATCGGCCAGTAGTCCTCGGCCTCGACCGGCCCCTTCTCGTCGACCGGCTGGCCGAGCACATTGAGCACGCGCCCCAGCACGTCCTTACCGACCGGCACCGCGATCGGACGCCCCGTGTCCTTCGCCTCGATACCGCGCCTCAGGCCGTCGGTCGAGGACATCGCCACCGTGCGGACCACGTCGTCACCGAGGAGCTGCTGGACCTCCAGCACGAGCTCCTCCGGCTCATTTTCGGAGCCCCCGCTGCCCTGGAGGGGCGCCGTCAGGGCGTTGTAGATCTCCGGCATCTCCTCCGGCGGGAAGCGAACGTCGACGACCGGCCCCCTGACCTCCACCACCGTCCCGGTGCCCTGCGCTCCAAAGCGGCCGTTACTCTGCAACGAACGCTCCGTCTCCTGACCGTTTGCGCCGCCGTCACCCCCACTGCTCG
>JADDPR010000104.1:2286-4633 GCA_016781775.1 Rubrobacter sp.
GCTCCGTCTCCTGACCGTTTGCGCCGCCGTCACCCCCACTGCTCGGAGTGCGCCGCGCCCTGGTCTGCTCCTCCGTCCCGGCTCCACCCGAAGCGGAGCTCGTGGCGTCCTGACCCGAGCTCTCCTCGCTCGTGGTCTCGCCGCCCGTTACGGCCTCGGCGGCCCCCTTCGCCAGATCCTTGGCCTTGTCTACCGCTCGTTCGAACCTGTCCATCACAAATTCTTCCTCTCCAAGACGTCCACCTACCCCGCGGCCAGGGCCTCGGCCCCGCCGACGATCTCCAAAATTTCCTGCGTGATCTGGGCCTGGCGGGCCTTGTTCATCTGCAGGGTGAGGTTACTCGCCAGATCGTTCGCGTTATCCGTGGCGTTCTTCATCGCCGTCATCCGCGCCCCGTGCTCACCGGCCGCGCTCTCGAGGAGAGCCTGCCACACCATCGTCTCCACGTAACGCGGGACAAGCTTCCTGAGCACCGTCTCGGCATCGGGCACGTACTCGAAGTACGAGGTGTCGGAACCCTCTCCGTCCTCGTCTTCCTCCTCTTCCTGAGCAACGGGAAGGAGGCGTGTGACCACCGGACGCTGCGTGAGGGCGGTCTCGAAGCGGTTGTAGACCAGGTAGACCTCATCGGCCTCCTCGTCGTCGAAGAGGCCCGTCAACGCCTGACCGATCTCGCGCGCCTGCTCGTAGGTCGGGCTGTCGGAGAACCCGGTGTAGGTCTCCGCCAGATTCACACCGCGAAACCGGAAGAACGCGGCCGCCTTCCGACCGCTAGCGACCTGCACGGTCTCCTTGTCAAGTTCGTCCCTGAGGCGCATAGTGCGCCTCAGGACCTGAGCATTGAATCCCCCGGCGAGTCCACGGTCTGCCGTGATCGTGGCGACCGCGACGCGCCTCACCTCCCGCCCCGCGAGGAGCGGGTTCGTGCCCGTGGCGCTCCTCGCGACGTCGCGCATCATCTGCTCGACGTTTTCGGCGTACGGCCGGGCCTTTCTGACCCGGTTCTCGGCCTTGCGGAACTTCACGGATGAGACGGTCTGCAAGGCCTCCGTAACCTTGGCGATGTTCTTTATGGACTCTATCTGCCGCTTGAGGTCGCGGAGGGAGGCCAAATTCTAGCCCTCCCCGCCTTCGGAGCCGTCGACGGAGGCGTCCACGAGCTTGTTGTGCTGCGGCTCATAATTCTGGTTGAAGTGCTCGATGGCGTTGCGAAGCTGCTGCTCATTCTCGTCGGAGAGCTTCTGCGACGACCGGATGTCGTCGAGAATTTCGTTGTGGCTGTCGCGCATGTAGTCGCGGAACTGGCGCTCCCAGTCCATCACGGCGTCGGTCTGCACCTCATCGAGGTGGCCTTTCGACGCAGCGTACAGCACCACGACCTGCATCTCGACCGGCAGCGGGTCGCGCTCGTCCTGCTTGAGGATCGCCGTGAGGCGCTCGCCGCGGCTCAGCGTCTGCTGCGTCGCCTTGTCCAGATCGCTCCCGAACTGCGCGAAGCTGGCGAGCTCCCGGTACTGGTTAAGGTCCAGGCGCAAGGTGCCCGCCACGCTCTTCATGGCCTTGATCTGGGCCGAACCGCCCACCCGGCTCACCGAGTTGCCCGTGTCGATCGCCGGGCGCTGCCCCGCGTTGAACAGGTCGGTGTCCAGGAAGATCTGGCCGTCCGTGATCGAGATAACGTTCGTCGGGATGTACGCCGAGATGTCCCCGGCCTTGGTCTGGATGACCGGCAGCGCCGTCAAGGACCCGCCGCCGACCTTGTCCGAGAGCCGCGCGGCCCTCTCCAGCAGCCGCGAGTGGAGGTAGAAGACGTCGCCCGGGTACGCCTCCCGCCCCGGCGGTCGGCGCAGCAGCAGCATCATCTGACGATACGCCACGGCGTGGTTCGAGAGATCGTCGAAGATTACCAGCGCATGCTCACCCCGGTGCATAAAGAACTCGCCGATGGCGCAGCCCGCGTAGGGGGCGAGGTACTGGAGCGTCGCCGACTGGGAGGCGGAGGCGTTCACGACCGTGGTGTAATCCATCGCGCCGGCCTCCTCCAGAGACCGCACGACGCCCGCCACTGACGAGTCCTTCTGGCCGATAGCGACGTAGATGCACTTCACGTCCTGATCGGCCTGGTTGATGATCGTATCGAGCAAGATCGAGGTCTTGCCCGTTTGGCGGTCGCCGATGACGAGCTCGCGCTGCCCACGCCCGATGGGGATCATCGAGTCGATGGCCTTGATGCCCGTCTGCAGGGGCTCCTTCACCGGCTGGCGCTTGATGATGCCGGGAGCGATGATCTCGACCGGGAGGGTATCCTCGGCCTCGATCTCGCCCTTCCCGTCCATCGGACGGCCG
>JADDPR010000337.1:0-13916 GCA_016781775.1 Rubrobacter sp.
ATCCCAAGGCACTCAGAGCCCCTTCGGGGTCTTCCGTCCTTCTTCTACCTCAAGGAAACACGACCCGAGGAGGCCGCTTGCCCACGGCCGTTCGCCCGGTCCGACTCCCCCAACTCGAACGGTGCGGCGGCGACCTGCCAACCCTTCAAGGGAAGAGAGTGTGAAGGCTTCGCGGAAGCTGTACTTGGGGGCTCGGGAGGGGGGATATGGCGAACTGTGGGAAAGGTAGGAGCTCTAAAGATTCGTGCAATAGCACGCGCCCGGAGGGGCAGGAGGGGAGACCCTTGGGGACCTTGGTGAGGAGCCCGTGCTTCGAGGGCTTTGAGGGACGCCTGCTCAGCGTCTTCTCGATCGCACCCGGCTACGCGGAGGGGAGCAGGCAAGAGAGGAGGGTCGTGCGCATGATTTTGAGGGAGGTTCTCGTAGCCGATCTACGCCGGTATATCGGCTCGGCACGCTTCGGGGGGCGTCGAGAGGTGTGTCAGGCGGAGCTGGCGCGCCAGCCTTGTCCGTCCTCACGGTTCTCGTCCGAGTCCTTCTCCTCGACGGGGCGGGTCTCGGCCGGCCTCTGCGGCTTCGTCAGAGCCGGCGAGGAGCTGGTCAACTCCTGGCGAGACTCCCCGACGGAGACCAACGAGTCTTCAAACCAGTTCTCGAGCTGGCCCATAACCCTGTCGCGGTAGACCTCCGAGCCACCTTCGATCTCGCGCGCGTAGCGCTCCGCCCGGTCTAGGGTCTCCGCCGCCCGACGCTGCGAGCGCCGGTACAGTTCCGTATCGAGGACGTTGGTCTCGGCCCGCTCGTGCGCGTCCTCGACGATCCTACGCGCCTCTTCTTCGGCCGCCGCAACGATCGCCGCACACTCCCGGCGTATGGCCTCGGCCTCGGACAACTCTCTCGGCAACGAGCCACGGAGCTCGTCCAACATCACAAGCAAGTCGGCCCTGTCCACGACCGCCCGCCCCCTGCGCATCGGCACGCGAGAAGCATCCTGAACGATTGCCTCTAGCTCGTCCAATACTCCGCTGATGTACTCCATTT
The DNA here is from genome assembly GCA_016781775.1 of Rubrobacter sp. GTDB lineage: Bacteria > Actinomycetota > Rubrobacteria > Rubrobacterales > Rubrobacteraceae > Rubrobacter_F. The sequence continues at coordinate 1,042 of JADDPR010000337.1, forward strand.
CCTCTCTCATGGCCTCCAACCCTAGCACGGCTCTTGAGGCTACGCTAGCTTTTCCGAAAGTATTTTTCGGAGCTTAACCTAAAGTCGAGGTCTAATTTTACCTTCGTATCAAGTTTGGTTCTATCTGTGGATGAGGTCACCCTTTGCCGCTCCGCTTTCCAAAACGTTTGTGGCGTAGATATGGGCTTTTCGAAGGCGCCCTCTCTCGAGCAGTGCGGATTCCCAGGAGGGTGAAGTAGGATGTCAGGTTCAGATCCGCCCTCAGAATGGTCTCCAGGGGCAATACGATACACCGGTCGCGGACCGGGTCAGGCACTCGCATCAGCGCCCTTCGAGCAGGACCCCAACCGGCTTGCTTGGGAGGGCTCTTCGTAACATTTTTGCCCCCTCCAGGAGGAGTTCTAGTCGCTCCGAGCGGTCCTACGAGGATCCTGTTTCCGTGATGTCGGTGTAACGTCGGCGCTTCGGAAGAAGGGCCCGGGTTGCGCTGAGGCTCGACGGCCGGCCCGTCGTGGTAACTCTCGGCGTGTGGTGGGCAAGGAGGAGCGATCTCTCGCGTGTTGAGAAGGCTCGTGAACTTCCTGGTTGCGTCTTACGGACGAGGGGAGTTCCGCGCTGCCTGGTTCGGGTGCGAGGCTACTGTGCATAGTATTTTTGGCGGCTCGGATCGCATGTGAGCATCGACCAGCCGGGTTGGTACATGCCGATTGCTACGGGGGATGCACGAAACACGGACAGGATTTTAGGGACGGTATTAGTGACCGACGCTATCTCGGGGGGACTCGAGCCAAGGTTGGATAAAGATGACAGCTGCATGGTCGAGCGGTACCCGGTCGTTGACGTTCCAGGTTCTGTAGCTGGGTAGGGCTGTGGGCGGGAGGTTTCGCGGTGAGGTCGCCCGTCGTGGGGTCTCGGTCTCAGGAGCCGCGGCTGGTGTAGACGGCGACGCCTATCGCGACGAGGGGCTCCAGGATAGCGAACGGGCTGATGTTGCCCTCGAGCAGGCGCGGCGCGACGAACGGCACGAACGCCAGGGCGACCGCGATACCGGCGATGGTCATGGCGACGGGACCACCGTTGCGGCCGCCGGCCCGAAGGATGAGCGTCCCGGCCCCGTAGCCCGCCAGGCCACTGAGTATGAGGCTGCCGGCCCCTACCAGGCCGGTGACGAGGTAGGCGACCGGCAAGCCGAGCAGCACGACCGCGACGCCGGCGAGGAGGCTCCAGAGGATCTGGTTCGGCTTCATTACGCCCGCTCGGGCGCCCCTGGGAAGCCTGGCGTCTTCGGGGCACTTGATGCCGACTTCGGTCTGCCTCATGCATTCGGTGCAGATGGGCCGGCTGCAGGTCGCGCACGAGACGCGCGTCTCCCTCTTGGGGTGCCGGTAGCAGTGCATCGTCTCGGCCAATTAGGACTCCCTCCGACGTCGCCTGTCGTCGCGCGAGAGCTCGCTCCTCACGACCTCCCCGCGCGGTAACAACATGATCTCACGCTTGTAACTGCGGTGTATCTCCTGGACGGTCGTTCCGTGCTCCATCCTCTGGCGATCGAGCTCGTCGCGCAACCGCGCGTTCTCGGCTTCCGCCCTCGCGAGCTTCCCCTCGAGGTCCAAGACCTTCCTGACGCCCGCGAGGTTCATCCCCATCTCCTGGGTGAGCTTCTGTATATATCTCCCGAGCTCCACGTCCTCCTGCGAGTAGAGCCGGGTGTTCTTGATGCTCTTGCGCGGCCGGAGCAGGCCCTTCTGCTCGTACATCCGCAGGGTCTGCGGATGTACCCCGATCAACTCGGCCGCTACCCCTATCATGAATACGGGCCGCCTGCGCATGCTCTACGAAGCCTCCTCCGCCTCGCGCGAAAGGCGCAAGAGCTCCCCGCGCACGTCCTCGTCCCTCTCGTCCGCGAGGGCCTCGAGGATCTCCTTCTCCCTCCTCGTGAGCGTCTTCGGCACCACGATGCGCGCCCGCACGACGAGGTCCCCCGGCTCCCCGCCCCGAGATCGCGAAGACCCAATCTTCGGGGCGCCGGCCCCGCGGACCCGGAAGCGCTTGCCGTCCTGAGTCCCGGCCGGAAGCTTCAGCCTCAACGTCCCCCCCGAGGGCCTCGGAACCTCGATCTCCGCCCCGAGCGCCGCCTCGACGAAGCTCACCGGGGCCTCGACGACGAAGTCGTCCCCGCGCCGCTCGAAGACGGGATGCTCCTCGACCTGCGTGGTCACGTAGAGGTCGCCCGGAGGACCTCCCTTCTTCCCGGCGCTCCCCCTGCCGGCGAGGCGCACCCTCGTACCGTTCTTGGCCCCTGCCGGGATCCGGACCGTGACCTGCCTGTTCTTCCGAAGACGACCACCCCCGGCGCAGCGGGGACACGGCTTCTCGACGATCGTCCCCTCTCCCCCACACCGCCCGCACGGCTCCGACAACGCGAAGAACCCCTGATCCCGGCTCTTCACCCCGCGCCCGGCGCACTCCGGACACGGACGGGGCGCGGTGCCCGGAGCCGCGCCCGTCCCCCGGCAATCCTCGCAGGCCTCCTCCACCGGGGCCGACACCCGCGTCGTCGCACCCTCCAACGCCTCTTTGAACTTGAGGTTTACGGTAACTGTTACGTCGTCGCCCCGAACCGCCTGGGGCCTACCGCGCGCGCCACCCCTGGCACCGCCGAAGACGTCTCCGAAGCTGCCGAAGAGGTCCGAGAGGTCGCCGAAGTCGCGGGGGTTGCCGCCGTAGGTCCCCTGCGGCGACTGGCCGAAGAAGGACCGGGGTCCCTCGTCGTATTCGCGCCGTTTCTCGGGGTTCGAGAGGACTTCGTAGGCGTGCTGAATCTCCTTGAAGCGCTCCTCCGCCGCCTTATCGTTGGGGTTGGCGTCGGGGTGGTAGTTGCGCGCGAGCCTCCGGTAAGCGCGCCGGATCTCCTCCCGCGTCGCCCCCTTCGAGACCTCCAGCACCCCGTATAAATCCCCAACGGCCATATCTAAACCTGTTTCGCAACTATAACCTTGGCGGGGCGGATCGCCCTGCCGTTCAACGTGTAGCCCCGCTCGAGGGTCTGGATGATCGTGTCCTCCTCGTGCTCGTCGGAGGGCTGGCCCATGACCGCCTCGTGGACGGCCGGGTCGAAGCTCTCGCCGTCCGAGTCAACGGGGGCGAGGCCCTGTCCGGCGAGGACGGAGACGAGGCCCTCGCGCGTGGCGCGCACGCCCTCGCGGACGTCGCCCTCGGCGGCGAGGGCGCGGTCGAGGTTGTCGAGCACGGGCAGGAGCTCGCGCACAAGCCCCTCGGAGGCGGACTGCACGAGGCGGACCCGGTCCCTCTCCATCCGCTTCCTCGCGTTCTCCATCTCGGCCTTCATGCGGCGCATGTCGTCGAGGTATGCGTCGCGCTCGCGGCGGGCAGTCTCGAGCTCGGCCGCGAGCGCGATGATCTCCTCACGCTCGGCGATTATCTCTTCGCGCGCGAGCTCGACCTCTTCCTCGGGATCCGCCTCCGGCGCTTCCTCGAAGGCCTCGTCGTCGAGCTCCGGCACGACGCCGGGGTCCTCGGAGCCCCCGACCTCTGTCGGCTCGGAAGCCAGGTCTGACGCCTCCGTCCGCGCGTCCTCCTCGCGGGGGGCCTCCCCGTCCGGACGGCGCTCCTCTTCGTTGCTCAAAGCTTGCCTACACCTCCTGGGCTACAGGTGGAGGCGCGGGACACCGTAGCCCCGCGCCTCCGCCCCCTTACGAGGTACTTACCTCTTGCCTTCGTCGTTCTCGTCGTCGATGATCTCGGCGTCCTCGACCACGTCGTCCTCCGGGCCGTCGGCGGTCGCCGAGGCCTGGCTCCCCTGGGCGTTCTGGTAGAGCACCTCGGAGAGCTTGTGGGAGGCGGTCAGGAGGGCCTCCTGCTTCTGCTTGATCTGCTCAACGTCGTCGCCGGCGAGGGCCTCCTTGGTCTCCTTGATGGCGTCCTCGATCTCGCTCCGTGTAGCGGCGTCGACCTTGCCGTCGACGTCCTTGAGAGAGCGCTCGATGGAGTAGACCAGGTTGTCCGTGTTGTTGCGGACGTCGGCCTCCTCCTTGCGGCGGCGGTCCTCCTCGGCGTGCGCCTCGGCGTCGCGGACCATCTGCTCGATGTCTCTATCGTCGAGGCCACTGGAGGCGGTGATGGTGATCCGCTGCTCCTTGCCCGTGCCGAGGTCCTTGGCGCCAACGTTGACGATACCGTTCGCGTCGATGTCGAACGTCACCTCGATCTGCGGGACGCCCCTGGGGGCCGGCGGGAGGCCAACGAGCTGGAAGTTGCCGATCAGCTTGTTGTAAGCCGCGATCTCGCGCTCGCCCTGGTACACCTTGATCTCGACCGAGCCCTGGTTGTCGTCGGCGGTCGTAAAGACCTCGCTCTTGCGCGTCGGGATCGTGGTGTTCCGCTCGATGAGCTTCGTCATCACGCCGCCCTTGGTCTCGATGCCCAGGGAGAGCGGGGTCACGTCGAGGAGCAGGACGTCCTTGACCTCGCCCGCGAGGACACCGGCCTGGATGGCGGCGCCGATCGCGACGACCTCGTCCGGGTTGATGCCCCTGTTCGGCTCCTTGCCCGTGATCTCCTTGACCTTCTCCTGAATGGCCGGGATGCGCGTCGAACCACCGACGAGGATAATCTGGTCGATCCCGCCGCCCTCGAGCCCCGCGTCGCGGATGGCCTGGCGCACCGGGCCGGCCGTCGCCTCGACGAGGTCTGCGGTCAGGTTGTTGAACTGCGCCCGCGTGAGCGTCAGGTCGAGGTGCTTCGGGCCGTTGGCGTCGGCCGTGATAAACGGAAGGTTGATGGAGGTGCTCGTCGTCGAGGAGAGCTCCCTCTTCGCCTTCTCGGCCGCCTCGACGAGGCGCTGGGTCGCCATCTTGTCCTTGGAGAGGTCTATGCCCGAGTCCTTCTTGAACTCGGAGACGATCCACTCGACGACCTTCTGGTCGAAGTCGTCGCCGCCGAGGTGGTTGTTCCCGCTCGTCGCCTTGACCTCGAAGACGCCCTCGCCGAGCTCCAAGATGGAGACGTCGAACGTACCACCACCGAGGTCGAAGACGAGGATGGTCTGCTCGTTCTCCTTGTCGAGGCCGTAGGCGAGCGCCGCCGCCGTCGGCTCGTTGATGATCCGCTTGACGTTGAGGCCCGCGATCCTGCCGGCGTCCTTCGTCGCCTGGCGCTGCGCGTCCTCGAAGTAGGCCGGCACGGTGATGACGGCCTCGGTGACCTCCTCGCCCAGGTACTCCTCGGCGTCCCTCTTGAGCTTCTGCAGGATCATCGCGGAGATCTCGGCCGGAGAGTAATCCTTCTCGCCGGTCCGCACGCGCACGTCGCCGCCCGGCCCGTCGATCACCTCGTAGCCCACAGTCCCGACCTCGCCCGCGATCTCCCTGAACCTGCGGCCCATAAAGCGCTTCACCGAGTAGACGGTACGGTCCGGGTTGGTAACGGCCTGACGGCGAGCGAGCTGGCCTACCAGCCGGTCCCCGCTCTTGCGGTCGAACGCCACGACCGAAGGCGTCGTCCGTTCGCCCTCGGAGTTGGTGATGACGACCGGATCACCACCCTCCAATACCGCGACACAACTGTTCGTCGTGCCGAGGTCTATGCCAATGCTCTTGCCCATGCGGTCTCCTCGAAAAATCTCGCTAATGTTTTAAAGCATGAGCAGTATAAAATCTTAGTATGCCGTATTCAAGTTTGCCTGCGGCCCCTCGGAGTATAATGTTCCGGCGATTCCTGACGGGTCGTGAGGCCGGAGTTCTGGGAGGACCTGAGGGGTTTTGGAAGAGACCGTACTACTAGTCGACGACGACGCGGCCCTGCTCGAGGTCATGTCTATCGTGCTGTCCTCGGAGGGATACAGGGTGATCACCGCCGTGGACGGGCAGGAGGCTTTGAAGGAGGTCGGCCGTGAGAAGCTGGACCTCGTCATCCTGGACATCATGCTGCCGAAGATGAGCGGCTTCGAGGTGCTGAAGAAGATCCGGGAGAAGTCCGACGTCCCCGTCGTGATGCTGACGGCGAAGAGCCAGTCCGTCGATAAGGTCGTGGGGCTCGAGCTCGGGGCCGACGATTACATCACCAAGCCGTTCGACACCAAGGAGCTTCTGGCACGCATCCGGGCGATCCTCAGGAGGTTCGGGCGGCAGGAGGGCAGGAGCCGAGACGGGACCTTGAGGCTCGGGCCGTTGGAGTTGGACCCGAACGGTTACACCGTGACCAGGGACGGTACGGTCCTCGTGCTCACGCCGACTGAGTTCAAGATTTTGGCGCTCCTGATGAGGCGCCCGGGGCGGGCGTTTACGCGGACCCAGATCTCGGAGGCCGTTTCTACCGCGTCGCATTATCTTGCGAGCCGTTACATAGACGTCCACATCTCCAGGCTTCGGGCCAAGATCGAGCGTGACCCGAAGGCGCCGGAGATTATCCAGACCGTCCCGAGCGTCGGGTACCGGGCGGCCCGGCCGCCCTCCGGCGTAACGCGCAGCGCCTGAGAAGGGGTTTTTAGCGGTGGGCCAGAAGATGCGCAAGGGGAGGTCCTTACAGGGGCGGCTCTCGTTCCGGGCGCGGGTCTTCGCGGCGCTCGTCGGTATCTCCGCGACGACGAGCCTGGTGATCGGCCTCGTCCTCTACTACTACGCCGAAGACCGGCTCGTGGCCCAGGAACGGGAGCTTCTGATACAGCGCTCCCGCACCGCGAACGCGGGGGCCGCGGTCTTTCTGGAGGGCCTGCGAAACCCGGAGAGCGGGGATCTGCCCGCCCCCGACACCTACGCCGAAGAGCTTGTCCGCTCGGTGGCGGACCCGACGGGCCTCGGGGTGCTCTACGCGGGCCCGAACGGGGACCCGCTGGCGGCGAGGGACGGCGCCGGGGAGCCGGTCTCCCCCGAGGAAGCGTACGAGAGGCTCGGCTTGAACAGTGAGATCTTGACCAGGGCCGAGCAGTCCCCGAGGGGCGCGGGGAGGATCGTGCGCCTCGGCGACGACGGGGGCGGCGGCTCGCCGCGCTACGTCGCGGTCTGGCCGCTCGTGGGGTCGCGCGGGGTGCCGCAGGGCGTGCTTGTCTACGACTCCTCCGAGAGTGGCCTCGACAAGACGCTCGCGTTCTTGCGCTACGGGATCCTGGGCGCCATCGGGACGAGCGTCGTGCTTCTGGGGGCTACGAGCCTCCTTCTGGCCCGCCAGATCACGCGCCCCCTCTCCGAGACCCGCGACGCCGCCATCAGGGTCGCCTCGGGGGATTACAGCTTCGTGCCGGTCAGGGGGAACGACGAGCTCGCCGAGGTTGCGCGCTCCTTCAACTTCATGGCCAAAGAGGTGCAGCACTACGTCGGCGAGATGCGGCGCCAGAAGGGTCGCCTGGAGGCGGTCCTCGAGGCCTCGCCCGAAGCGGTCGTCGCCACCGACGCCTCCGGGAAGGTAACGATGACGAACCCCGCCGCCGCGCGGATACTCGGCATCGACCCATCCTCCGACCTCGGACGTCCGCTCGACCGGCTCGGCGCCCCCCAGCCGCTCCTCGACTGCCTGCGCGAGGCCACCACCACCGGCGCCGCCGTGCGCGAGCTCGAGGTCGGCGAGAAGACCTACTGGGCCTACGCCGCCCGCATGCCGGACCCGAAGGAAGCCGACGGTGCGGTCGGCGCAGGCTCTCCCCTGGGTGCCCTGGAGAACGGCGCATCGGGGGGCGCCATCCTCGCCGTCCGGGACATCACGCAGTACCGTTCGCTCGAGAGGGCGAAGACCGCCTTCGTCTCGGACGTCTCCCACGAGCTCAGAACGCCGTTGACGACCATCCAGAGCGCGATGGACCTTATCGAGCGGGCGCGGGACAGGTTGGATCCCCTGGAGCACAGGGCGCTCGAGTTGGCCGATGGGGAGCTCAAGCGCATCCGCATGATGGTCGAGGAGCTTCTGACCCTCGCCCAGATGGACTCGCTCCAGTACTCCCTGGAGGTCACCTCGAGCGACCTCGACGAGGTCGCGAGAAGCGCTATAAGCAGCATCGAGACCAAGGCCCAGAGGTTCGGCATCGAGCTCCGCTACGACGCCACCGAAAGCTCGCCCCGCACCACTTGCGTGTGCGACGCCCAGAAGATCTACCAGGTTTTGCTTAACCTGCTAGACAACGCCATAAAGTACTCCGACCCGGGCGGCCAAGTTTGCGTGCGCGTGCTGGACGGGCGGGATCACGTAACGATCCGGGTCTCGGATACGGGGGTCGGAATCCCCGAGGAAGACCTGCCCCAGCTTTTCGACCGCTTCTACCGGGTGAACAAGGACCGCTCGCGGGCGACCGGCGGGAGCGGCCTGGGACTCGCCATTAGCAAGCAGATCGTCGACCTCCACGGCGGCACCCTCCTGGTGAAGAGCGAGGTAGGCTCCGGCTCTACCTTCGACGTCAGGCTCCCGAAGTCCCCCATCCCCCGCTCCGCCAGCTATGCGATCTAGAACCGAGAAGCCAAAGCTGCGTCTCACCGTGTCGTTCCTCGTGACGCTCCTGTCCGTGCTCGGGACGACGGGTTGCGGCATGTTGTATGGTGCCGAACCCGTGGAGGAGGGGCCCATAGAGCCCGCCGAGCCCGCCGAAGCCTCGACCGATGTCGACCTCGGCCCGGGCATCCGCCCCCTGAGCCTCGGACCCGGGGACAAGAGCTCGCCGCGCATCAGCCCGTTAGGGGAACGCGTGGCATTCGTCCTCGATGGCTACGTCGTCGAGAAGTCCCTTTACGCCCAGGACCTCAAGCGCCGGACCGCCGAAAGGTTCTCCGCCACGAACGTCGAGTGGCTCTCCGCGGAGAACCTGGCCGTCCTGGGGTCGGGCTCTCGGAGTGATTCTTCGGCGCGGGACGCGGAACCCGGTTCCCTGTTCGTTTCCCGGCCGAATGATCCTCTGGAGGCCGCCCTGGCCGAGGGGGTGCAGGCCACCGGGGTACAAGCGAGCGGGGGCGCCATGGTCGCCGCCGTCGAGACGCGGGGAACAGAAGATCCTGCGGTCGCCCTCGTGCGCATCCGGGCGGGTGGGAACTTAGCGAGAAGCTTCCCGGTCGCCCTCCAGGGACGCGTCTCGGGACTCTCCCTCTCCCCGGACGGACGCGAGGCCGCGATGGCGGTCCGGATCGAGTCCGGCGAAGACGCCGGCAGGGTCGAGATCGTAACCTACCGCTTCTCCGAGGGCGAGCCCCAACGCGTGGCCCTCCTCGACGAGGGGCTGGAGGTGATGGGCGCCCCCCAGCAGACCCCGCGGGGCATCTACCTGGTCGCCGGGGAGGAGGAAGATGAGGAGGCCGACTACACCCTTTACCAGGTGTCCGAAGGCTCGGAGGGGTACGAGCCGGTGCGCGGGATCGGCGAGGATTTCGTCCCCGCGAGCATAGCGGCCTCGCCGGCCGGCGACAGCCTCGCCGTGCTGGGCCGGCGAAGCTCCCGCTCCCCCACCGACCTCTACGTCCTCAACCTCGCCTCGGATGCCCTCGACGCCGTAACGGCCAACGAGAACATGGAGATCAAGACGAAGCCGGGCGACCTGGCCTGGTCTCCCGACGGCTCGTACGTGGTGATCGTGGCCCGCGGCGTACTATCGGGCCCAAAGGTCTACGGCTCCCCCGCCGAAGAGATCTCTTCGGCCTTCTACAACGTCTACAGGGTGCCGGTGGGGACGGCCGCGAGCACCGGGGGGCGGCCGGGGTGAGGGGCACCCTCTTGTGCTGGCTTCTCGGGGCGTCGCTCGCCTTCCTCATGACGGCCGGAGCTTTCCTGGTGCTTGCTAACCTCGGCACCGCACCGAGCGCGAGTGTCCCCATCCCCCGTAGCGCGGCCACCGAACAGGGGCCTCAGGGACCGAAGCTCGTCCTGGACTTCTCCGAGGAGCGGTTGGAGAAGTTGGAGAGACGCAAGGACCAGACCCTCACGCTCTACCTCGCGAACAGGGGCGACAAGGGACTCGAGAGCGTGGAACTCGAGCTGACGGTCTCCTCCGAGGACACCGCGTCCCCCAGCGTGCGCCGGTATCGGGAGACGGTGCTGGAGCTCGCGCCGGATCAGGTCGAGCCCGTCTCGATGACGATCGATCTCTCCCCGGCTCCACCGGTCGAGAGCCTCGCGGTGCTCGGTCAGGAGACCGGGGGCGATCGGGAGATCCTGGAGGCCCGGGCCCACGCGCCAGGAGAGCCCGTCGTCGTCGAGACGGCGGTCCTCGCGCCCTGAGCTAGCGGCCGGACCTGGTGCGGTGCGTCGCGGGGGACATGCGTGCCCCGCCGGGCCCGTGGGGCGAGAGCGTGACGGGGGAAGGGGCGCCGCCCAGGACCGGGAGCTTCACCCGCCCCATAAGGTCACGGGCACGCTCCCCGATCTCGACGGTGTTCCCGAAGTCCGCCCTGGCGAGCGTATAGGGCAGGCCGAGCCGGAAGCCACGCCGCACCGGCTCCCAACCGTTCTCGAGCAAGAACCCGGTCGGGATGTGGCGCGAGAGTCCGAGGTCGCTCCCGATCGCCTCGACCCCGCCGAAGCTCCGAAGTTTGAGGTCCCGCGCCACGCGCACGAGAAGATGCCTGCGTGCCCTCGGGTCCCCCTCCAGGTACGCCAAAAGCGCGGCGTCGGTGCCAAAGGGCCCAACGGGGTACAGGTCCGCTCGGGGCAGGTAAGCGTGCGGGCCGTAGACGGCGAAGCCCATCACCTCGTCGCTCCGCCGCATCACGAGACCGGCCGCGCCCCAGGTCCCGGTGACCTCCTCGTACCACTCTTCGGCGGAGAAGGCCCCTTGCGTCCAATACGAGACCACGGCCTCGAGGCCGGGGACGTCGCGGGCGTTGCCGGCCGAAATCTCCGAGATCGCGGGGATAAAAGGCAGCGGCCTCATCTTCAAGCCGAGCCCGAGCCTACCCATTCGTCCCTTCCGGGCCCTCTCCAGGCCTTTCGAGCCGCGCCCGGAGGCGAGAGCGGGTCTCCTGGATCCTTCGCCTGAGCTCCTCCGGGTCCCCCTCCGGCGGCGCCTCGACCTCCACCGCATCCTCGCCCGAGACGTCACGCAGCGGCGGCGCGGCCGTCGGGAAGACGGGCGGAGGCTCCATGGGCTCGGCCGTCGGCCCGACGGAGAGATCCAACTCCTCCTCGCGGACAGAAGAAGCGTCGCGGGCCTCGGCCGCCCGCTCCCGCGCGCGCTCCCGTGCCTCGAAGTAGCCCTCGCGTCCCCGCTCACGGGCCTCGCCGGCTCGGGAAGCTATCGAGCCCCTGAGCTCCTTGCCGCTCCTGGGAGCGAGGAGGATGCCTGCCAGCGCGCCCGCGACGCCGCCTAACACGAAAGTGCCGAGCTTTTGCTTGTCCACCATACCGCGTGTACCTCCTAACAGTTCGCCCATTCTACCCCTTCCCGATAGGGGATACCCACCCTACCGCTCCGGGCACGCGCACCCGACTATCGTGCCGGACGCCCGTCCCCCCGACGCCTGTGTACGGTTCCCGTTCTCCCCCGGAGACGTTGAAGCGCAAGAGGAGGAACAATGTTTGCCACCGACGATCCCCCCGGCGTAGACTATCGGGCCTGGGCAGAGTCTTCGAGGGGGCGAGGAAAATCGGGCGGAGGGGACCAAAGAGCAGCAGGCGGGGGGTAGTTTGGGCCGGGGAGGCGGCGTCTTGATCCGCGTCGCGCTCTTGAGCTTCTGGCACGTCCACGCCCACGACTACGCCCGGGAGGCCAAGGAGCACCCCGAGGCCGAGATCGTCGCGGTCTGGGACGAGATACCGGACCGCGGCCGGTCGGAGGCCACGAAGATGGGCGTGGACTTCCACGAGAACCTCGAAGACGTTCTAGCGCGCGAGGACGTAGACGGCGTCGTCGTAACCACCCCGACCGCCTCTCACCGCGGGGTTATCCCGGCGGCCACGAGGGCCGGCAAGCACGTCTTCACCGAGAAGGTGATAGCCCCGACGCTGCGGGAGGCAGAGGAGATAGCCTCCGAGGCCGAGCGCGCGGGCGTCGCCTTCGTCGTCTCCCTGCCCCGGCTCTACGCCGGTTACACGCGGGCTTTGCGGGAGACCCTGGGCGGTGGCGCGCTCGGGGAGATCACATACCTGCGCGTCCGCGTCTCCCACGACGGCGCACTGCCGGGGGAAGGTAGCCCCGGGGGCTGGTTGCCCGGCCGTTTCTTCGCCCCGGAGGAATCGGCCGGCGGCGTCACCGTGGATTTCGGGGCGCACCCGCTCTACCTTTTGGCGCACCTGCTCGGCATGCCCGAGGACGTGCGCTCGGCGTACGGGTACTTCACGGGAAGGGTCGTCGAAGACAACTCCGTCGTCGCGCTGCGCTACCCGAACGGGGCGATAGGGGTGGCCGAGGCCTCTTTCGTCGGCTCGTCCGTGCCGTTTCTCGTGGAGGCACACGGCACGGAGGGGAGCCTGCTCTATAACCCGGACTCCGGGCTCAGGGTGCGGCGCGCGGGCACCACTGGTTGGGAACACCAGGAGACGCCGCCGGACGGTCCGTCCCCCTTCCGCCGATGGGTAGGCCTGGCATCGCGGGGCGAGGCCGACGGCGAGAACGTGCGGGCCGCCCTGAACCTGAGCGCCCTGGCGGAGGCGGCGAACCTCTCGGCCGCGGAGAATCGACCGGTACGCCCCGACGCGTTGCGGAGGCGCGGGTGACCTTGGGGCGGAGCTTCCCCGGTCGGATCGGGGCGGCAGCCTAGCTCCGGCTCGAATCCAGGAGCAGGGAGTCCGGGCGGCGTCTTGCCTTCTCGGCGATGCCGGAGACGCGGTTTGCGACGAAGGCCACGGCGGCGTCGGAGGTCGCCTCTATGGAGAGGTTCTCTATCGTGTAGGTGCCGGCGTGGGCGGCGCTCTCCTTGATGTAGTCGTGGATCTTGCGTATCTGCTCGAAG
>JADDPR010000337.1:14029-18463 GCA_016781775.1 Rubrobacter sp.
CTCTCCTTGATGTAGTCGTGGATCTTGCGTATCTGCTCGAAGTGGGCGATGTACTCCTCGGCGGGGCGACGCATGGACGTCCCGAGGGCGCGTATGTAGAAGCGGTCCCGGTGGGCGTCCTCGTCGGAGAGGTGGACAACGAGGCAGCAGACGTTCGGGTGGTCCTTGTAGCGCTGCATGATGATCTCGGGCGCCAGGTGCACGCCCTCCACGACAAGGTTCGTCCCCTCCTTGAGGCCCCGCTCGACGATCGCCTCGACCCCCACGGAGACCTGCGACGACTGGGCCCGAAAACCGAACAGCACGGTCTCCTCGTCCTCCACCGGCACCCTTATGTCCTCCGCCGTGATCTCGAAGGAGCTCTTGTGCAGGATCGGGAGGAGGTCGGGGCTTATGGCGCGCCGCAAGACCTCGCGGATGGAGTCCGTGCCGATCACGCTCTGTATGTTCAGCCGCCGGGCCACGTCCGCGGCCAGCGTGCTCGTCCCCACCCCCGTCGCGCCGCCTATGAGCACCACGACGGGCTCGGTCGACTCGCGCAGGATGCGCCACTTGTCGAGGCGCGGGACGACGAGGGCGTCGGTCATCTGGAGCTTGGCCCGCACGCGGGCGAGGACCTCTTCCTCCTCGACGGTCAGGCGTTCCTCCGCCAGAAGCTCCGCGCGGACCTCGCTGGCTATGCGGTAGGCGATCTCCATGCGGGCGCCGGCCTGGCAGAGGGTCTGGGCCAACACGCCGCGCGAGAACGGGGTCTCCCGCCCGCTCTTGACGATCGTGATCTCCTCCTGCATAGCACCCTCCTCACGGGGTACCACGCGCCCCCTCTCGGGCGCCTAGTCCCCGAGTATTCGGAGCCCGCCGAACTTCTTGCCCCGCCGCCTCCGTATCCGGAAGAAGAAGTACAGAAGAAAGGCGACGGGCAAGAGCGGCAACAGGGGTACCAGCACCGCGATAACCCCGCCGACCAGCGCCACGACGTCCTCGAACGTGCTGAGGAAGGAGGACGACACCCCCGCCGAGGAGGCCCCCGCCGAGGGACGCAGGACGTACTTGAGGACCGCGACCACGCCGGCGATAACGCCGCCGGCTACAAGCTCCGGGATCGCGCCGGCGTTCAAACCCTCCTGCAGGGCCAGCGCGAAGAGGACGGCGCCCGCGGCGATGCGCAGCGGCGTCTGAACGATGTTGACGATCCTGGCGAGGGACGAGACCTTGTCCAGCCCGGTCTCGAGGAGCGCGAGCACGAGAAACGCGCCGATCGCGGCCCAGTCGTCCATAAACCCGAACGGCGCCGGTAGCTCGAAGAACCCGAAGCGAGCGAAGAGCCCGAAGAGGGCGAGGGGGAGATAGGCCCTGACCCCGGCGACGGAGGCGAGGCCGATTCCGATTCCGATTGCAAGCAGAGTTTCCATGCGCCCGATTATACCCGCTACCCGTCCGGGGCAACTTTGCTAAGATCTTTCGGATCAGTGTTTTACGGTGTTCTATTTTTCGGAGGGCTCGTGTCGCAGACCGTTACCATGGACAAGATAGTCGCGTTTTGCAAACGCCGGGGCTTTGTGTACCAGAGCTCCGAAATCTACGGCGGCATCCGCTCCTCCTACGACTACGGCCCCTTGGGCGTCGAGATGAAGCGCAACATAAAAGAGGAGTGGTGGCGGCACCTCGTCCACATGCGTGAGGACGTCGTCGGGCTGGACGCGGCGATCATCATGCACCCCAGGGTGTGGGAGGCCTCCGGCCACACGGCGACCTTCAACGACATGCTCGTCGAGAGCCGCACGAGCGGCAGGCGCTACCGGGCCGACCACCTTATAGAAGAAGCGACCGGGGCCGACGCCGAGGGGATGAGCGCCGAGGAGATGACCAGGATCATCGCCGAGGACGGCCGGATCAAGGACCCCGTCGACGGCGGCCGCGACTTCGCCCCCGTGCGGCCGTTCAACCTGATGTTCGAGACGTACACGGGCCCCGTGAAGAGCCCCGAGAACGTGGTCTACCTGAGGCCGGAGACGGCGCAGGGGATCTTCGTGAACTTCAAGAACGTGATGCAAACCAACCGGGTGAAGGTACCGTTCGGTATCGCCCAGCAGGGGAAGTCGTTCCGGAACGAGATCACGCCGGGCAACTTCATCTTCCGCACGCGCGAGTTCGAGCAGATGGAGATGGAGTTCTTCGTCGAGCCGGGGACGGACGAGGAGTGGCACGAGTACTGGCTGGAGCAGCGCTGGAACTGGTACACCTCCCTGGGCATAAACCCCGAGAACCTCCGCCGCTACGAGCACCCCAAGGAGAAGCTCTCCCACTACGCCAAGCGCACGGTGGACATCGAGTACAACTTCCCGTTCCGCGGCTGGTCCGAGCTCGAAGGCATAGCGAACCGCACCGACTTCGACCTCAAGCAGCATGCCGAGTTCTCCGGCGAGAACCTGGAGTACTTCGATCAAGCGACGAACAGCCGCTACGTGCCGTACGTCATCGAGCCGGCGGCCGGCCCCGACCGGATCATGCTCGCCTTCCTCGTCGACGCCTACAGGGAGGAAGAGGTGAACGGCGAGAGCCGCACCGTCCTCAAGCTCCACCCGCGCATCGCCCCCACGAAGGCCGCGGTCTTCCCGCTCTCCAAGAAGGAGCCCGTTTCGACGGTGGCTCGACAGCTTTACGAGGATCTCAAGGGGGACTACCGCATCTTCTACGACGACTCCGGCGCTATCGGCCGGCGCTACCGCCGCCAGGACGAGGCAGGGACGCCGTTCTGCGTGACGGTGGACTTCGACAGCCTGGAGGACAAGCAGGTCACGATCCGCGACCGCGACACGATGGAGCAGGAGCGCATACCGATCGCGGCAGTGCGCGACAGGTTGCAGGGGCTGATCTCCGGCTGAGGTAGGAGGCCGTGACGGTAGAGGTGATCGGGATAGACCACGTCTTCGTGACGGTCAGCGACCTGCGGAGGTCCGAGGGGTTCTACGACCGCGCCATGCCCGTCCTTGGATTCCGCAAGGGCGAGGGCACCATAAGCGGCGCTCCCCACCTTTTCTACCACAACCGCCAGTTCGTTTACTCGCTGAGGCCGGCCAGAGAAGGCGCCCCCAGGCACGACCCCTACGCGCCGGGGCTGCACCACCTCTGCTTGCGGGTGGTGGACGAGGCCGCCGTGGACCGCGCGGCTAGGGAGCTTGGGGAGGCGGGGGTGGAGGCCACCGAGCCGCGTTACTACCCGGAGTACGCCCCGGACTACTACGCGACGTTCTTCGAGGACCCCGACGGGGTGAGGCTCGAGGTGATGAACTTCCGGGAGGTCAGGCGCAAGGTGATGTACGACTGGGAGGCGAGGGCGAACCTTTAGGGACTCTCCCATTTGGCCCGGAGTAGCACCCGGAATCCGCGCCCGAAAGTTCCCCATTGCCATCCGAAGCGAGCGAACGCAAGGACGGGCGCTCCCTAAGCTCCAGATACTCCTTTACGCGGCACGTACCAGCTCTGTCGGCGGCTTGTTCTCTGCACCCGCCGCCCTAAGTGCTTGTTGCAGGGCTCTAGGCAAGTATACGGTCGTTTTCTTCATGCAATTACCATACACTGCGTGCCTCACGGAAAGCTTTTTGAAGGGTTGCTAGAATGCTTCCTTACCGATCATGGCGCTGTAAGCGCCCGTAGAAAGAGGATTCCCTTGGCTAACGAGAGACCTATCGCGCTTTGGGCCGTGCCCCGGTCGATCTCCACGGCGTTCGAGCGCGTCTTCGTCGAGCGGGGGGACTTTCGCGTCTTGCACGAGCCTTTCTCTGCCTCCTACTACTTCTCCACGGAGCGCCGAAGCGAGCGCTTCGCGGAGAAGGAGCCCAGGGAGGACTACCGCTACGAGAAGGTCCTCTCTGAGGTTCTCGCCCCCGGGGAGCAGCCGGTCTTCTTCAAGGACATGGCCTACCACGTCGCACCCATCATGGACCGGGAGTTCGTGGGCAGATTCAGGAACACGTTCCTTATGCGCGATCCGCGCGCGGTCGTCTTCTCCTACGCCAAAAAGTGGCCCGACTTTACCTTCGAAGAAGCCGGCTACGAGGAACTGTACCGCCTCTACGGTTACGCCGTCGAGGACGGCCAGGACCCAATCGTGATCGACGCTCAGGACCTCTCCGAAAACCCCGACGCGGTGGTCGCGGCTTACTGCGACGCTCTGGGCATCGCCCACAAACCGGAGGCCCTGACCTGGGAGCCGCGCGAGATCCCGGAGTGGAACATGTGGGACGGCTGGCACGACAGCGCCCAGGAGAGTACGGGCATCGAGAAGCTCCAGCGCAAGGAGATAGAGCTCCCCGATAACCTGGAGGAACTCTACCTGCGCTGCCTCCCCTACTACGAAGCTTTGTACGCCAAACGCTTGCGCGTTTAGCGGCCCATCGGTCCTGGCCGGTTAGCCCAAAACAATCCACTTCG
>JADDPR010000015.1 GCA_016781775.1 Rubrobacter sp.
AAGGACTCCGTGGACGAGGACGAGCTTATGGAGGCCGCGCTCGAGGCGGGCGCGGAGGACGTCGAGACCTCCGAGAGCGATTACCGCGTCGTCACCTCGGCCGAGAACTTCACGGCGGTCAGGGACGCGTTGCGCGAGGCGGGCCTCGGGTTCGATAACGCCGAGATCACGATGCAGCCGCAGAACAGCATAGACCTCGACGCCTCGACCGCGAAGCAGACGCTCAGGCTGATCGACGCGCTCGAGGATAACGACGACGTTCAGGAAGTCTTCGCCAACTTCGATATTAGCGACGAAGTTATGGCCGAGGTCGCGGGCTAACCCAAGCCCTCGGTTTTCTCCGTTTTTCGTCTCCGGCGGCCGGCTAACCCCGGCCGCTTTTTGATGTCCGTGCGTCGCGGACGCGCCGGGTATGAGGTTAGGAAGTAGCTTGTGCTTGCCCCACGAGAGTGATTTCTCGCTCATCTTGACCGAAAATCGCCGCGCGGCTCGGTGGTTGTGCGCGACCAACGGGAGGACGTATGTGTCCGTACGACATGGTATTCGCGCCGGTACGAGGTGCTTTTCGGAGGCAACATTGGTTTCTGCTTCTCGCTCGCAAACCGGGAAGATGTGCTTCGGGTCGTTTACTCGCTCATCTGGCGGGTATACGTCCTTCGACGTAAGCGGCGAGAGGCTTTTCGGGGGATGTACCCGAGGCTTATCGAAGGAGGGCAGAGAGAGTATGGACCGCGAGGGACGCAGCGACAGGTTCACGGCGGTGGAGGACCAGTTCGCCGGCTACACGGTGTACGACCGAGACGGCGACAAGATCGGCAAGGTCGACGACCTGTTCCTGGACGAGAGCGACAACCCCGAGTACATAGGGGTGAAGATGGGCTTCTTCGGCCTCTCCTCCACGCTCGTGCCGATGGACGCGACGCGTGTGGACGAGGGCTCGCAGGCCATCTACGTGCAGTCGGACAAGGACACGGTCAAGAACGGGCCGCGCTTCGACGACGACAACGAGATCACGCCCGACTACGAGCGGCAGGTCAGGGAGTACTACGGCCTCTCCGCCCAGCAGGGCGAGCGCGGCGGCTACGGCGCATACCAGAGCGAGCAGCAGACCAGCGCCACGACGGCGGGCGACGCCGAGTCCGGCAGGGTTGGTTCTGGTATGGTCGAGGGCGACGTCGAGTCCGGCGAGTTCCGCGGCCATGCGGCCGACAACGAGGGCGTGA
>JADDPR010000495.1 GCA_016781775.1 Rubrobacter sp.
TTTCAAGACCAGCGCATTCGGCCGCTCTGCCATTCCCCCCGATCGCCTCGCGACGATTATACGGCCTCGTGTTTTGTGCGTCGGGTGACTCCCTAGACCTCGAAGGCCGAGGGGCAGATGTCGTTCAGAATGCAGTTTGGGCAGTCGGGCTTGCGTGCTTTGCAGATGCGACGGCCGTGGAAGATGAGAAGGTGCGAGAAGAGCGTCCGCTCCCCCTCGGGCACGAGCGGGATGAGGTCGCGTTCGATCTTCTCGGGATCGTGCTCGCGGCTGAGGCCGAGCCGGTTGGAGAGGCGCCGGACGTGGGTGTCGACGACCACCCCCTCGTCGATGGAGAAGGCGTTGCCGAGGACCACGTTCGCGGTCTTTCGGCCCACGCCGGGGAGTCTGACGAGTGCCTCCATCGTGCGGGGCACCTCTCCCCCATGCTCCTCCACCAGCGTCCGTCCCATCTCGATAAGGGCGCGGGCCTTGTTGCGGAAGAAGCCCACCGGGCGGATCTCCTCTTCCAGCCGCCCCCCGTCCGCACGCGCGTAGTCTTCGGCGGTGCGGTAGTGCTCGAAGAGGTGCTCCGTCACCCCGTTTACCCGCACGTCCGTACTCTGCGCGGAGAGCATCGTGGCGACCAGGAGATCCAGCGGCGTCTCCCAGCGAAGCTCGGTCTGCGCGTCGGGATACGCCTCCCCGAGGCGCGACAACACCTCGCCTATCGGCGCGGGCTGTTCCCCTCCCTGTTTGTCCCGTGGGTCTGCCAAGTCGGTCGAGGATTATAGCGTCCGGGAGCATCCCGGGACTAGAACCGGGACATTCGCCCATGCGCCCACAGGACCTATTTCCTATGTAACGGCGTGCCTCCCATAAGTATCTTGGGGCCCAAGCGAAGCAACGGGTCGAAAGAGCAGGAGGACGGCATGGAGCACAGGATAGAGCGGACGGCGAACCACTCCGAGGGGGCCGGCAGCGGCCTGGACATCCTCGGTCTCTACCTTGCGCAGGCGCGACGACACCGGCTCTTGAGCCGCGACGAGGAGGCCGCGCTCTGCGCCCGCATACAGGCGGGGGACGAGGCGGCCTGGGACGAGCTCGTAAGCTGCAACCTCAGGCTCGTCGTCTCCATCGCCCGCGGGTACGCGGGGAGGGGTCTCGAGTACGCGGACCTCATTCAGGAGGGCAACCTCGGGCTCATGAGGGCCGCCAGGGGTTTCGACGCGAAGTTCGGGACCAAGTTCTCGACCTACGCGACGTGGTGGATCAAGCAGTCCATGGGCCGCGCCATCTCCAACAAGGCTGTCCCCATCCGGCTGCCCATCCACGCGGCCGAGGAGGAGCGCACGGTGAACGGCGCCCGCAAGCACCTCCGGTCCTCGACCGGCCGCGAGCCCACGGCCGAGGAGCTCGCCGGGTTCACCGGCAAGAGCGCGAAGTGGGTCACGAACGCCCTCACCGCCCGCAAGACGGTCGTCTCCTACGACGTTCCGATAGGCGCTGACGATGACGGCACCCTCTCGGACCTGCTCGCCGACGAGGTCGAGACCGGCGCCGAGGACCTGTTCGCCGAAGGGGCGCTGCAGGGGCATGTCCGTAGTCTCCTCGAAGCCCTTCCCGAGCGCGAGCGCTACCTCGTCGAGCGCCGCTACGGCCTGGACGGCGGCGAAGGCGCCACCTTGGAGGAGATCGGCCGCGAGCTCGGCGTAACCCGCGAGAGGGCCCGCCAGATTCAGGGTACGGCCCTGCGCAGGCTCCGCGCCCGAGCCCTCGACGAACAGCTCGATTCCTTTCTCGGGCTTTCCTACACCTCGGCCTGAGTTATCCACCTGCCACCCTCCTTACGGGGAGGGTGGCCTTTTGCCGTTTGCGGCCGTTAAAATCTCCCGGATGGATCGGGGCAAGTTTCGGTTTGACCGTGGGGGTGGAGCGCACGATCGCCCGAGGCTCGCGGTCGGCTTCTGCGCGGTGCCGTAGGAGCATGGGAGACGGAGTCGCCGCGAGGATGGGAGCCGCAGCGCTCGCCTACGCGAGGCGGGGTATCCCGGTTTTTCCGTGCGAGCCGGGTGGCAAGCGTCCGCTTACGCGCAGCGGCTTCTGGGAGGCAACGGAAGATGCCCGCGTGGTACGGGCCTGGTGGAGGCGGTGGCCCGAGGCGAACGTGGGGGTGCCCACGGGTAAGAGGAGCGGTCTGCTGGTTCTCGACGTCGACCCCGACGACGGGGGCGCGGAGGCCCTGGCCGAGCTGGAGCGGACCAAAGATGCTCTGCCCGCCACCACGAGAGCGCGCACGGGGGGCGGGGGCGTGCACGTCTACTTCCGCTACCCGGAATCCGCGGGGGATGGCGAGGAGGAGGTGCGCAACAGCGCCTCCTGGGTTGGTCCCGGCCTCGACGTGAGGGGTGAGGGCGGGTACGTCCTGGTCCCGCCCAGCCGCACGGAGCTGTCCTACGAGTGGGCCGAGAACGCGCCCCTCGCCCTGGCTCCGGATTGGCTGCTTGCGCTTATGAGGAGCCGTCGGCCGGGATGGGGAGAAGAAACCCTGTTCTGAGCAGCGGCCTTGTGTCCTCGCCGACCGTCGGTGTTTGGGTCGGCGAGTAAAATAAAAATATGAACGCGAGGCGTCGCACGAAGAAGCAGAAGGATGTGGCCCCGGTCCTCCTCCGAAACCCCGGGGGCGGCGATCCGCGCAACGCCTCCGCCGATCGCAAGCTTCTCCCCTACGGCTATCTCGAACGTGCGATCGCGCCCAGACGGGGGATGGTAGGCCCCGGTCCGGAGCGGGCGGATCGGCTCGCGCTCGATCCCACCTTCGCGTCCCTTCGAACTCCCGAGGAGTACGTACGCGGGCACAAGTCCGAAGGGACCGACGACGGCGCGTGCGACTCGTCGCAGGGTTGCTCGGTCTTCGGCGGGTGGCGTCGAGAAGGGAGTTACCCGGCGTGACGGATCGACGCGAGGAAGATCGTCCCTTCCTCGATGAATCGGGGAACCCTGTTGATGAGCTCCTCGAAAGCTTCGAGAGGACGAGGTGGCGGCCGGCGAAGTCTCCCTGGGGCGCGGCGGAACGGCGGCGCCTCGAGACGGAGAAGCGGCGCGAAGAGCTGATGAAGGCGTGGAGAAGGCGCAGGGGACGTGCCGTGACCGACGAGCGCGAGGACGGATAGGCCTCTGAGCGGGGCCTCCTACGTACTGCTGTTCTCCGGCGTCGTGTGCGCTGCGATAGGCGCCCTGAGCATCGCGGTAGCTGTCAGGGAGCGAAGACGCGGCTCGCCCGCGTGGAGTTGGCAGTTACCCGGGACGTTCGGCATCCTCCTCCTTTTGAGTTGCGTGATCCGACTGCTTGTTGCGGCGTAAAACGCCAGGATGGTCGAGAAGAGGCGTCCTCTTCGGGAAAATCTTCTCGATACGTTCCGCCCGACGCTCGTCCACGCGCCGAATTTCTCGGAACGCGAACAAACTGTTCGGGAGCCGAACGAGCCGCTGGTGGGGCGGGCGCCCCGTAGTCCACAAGAGCAGGAGAACGAAACGGCCCGAGGCGGCGACCCTTGGTACTCGCAACGTGGGCTGGTCACGGGCCGTTATGAGCCGTTAGACTGTTGCGGACGGATCAGGGCGAGTTTTCCGAACCGCGGGGGGTAGAGAGCATGGCACGGGTCTCCTTCGACCACACGAACCTCGTCGAGGTGGAGGGGGGGATCTCCGAGGAAGAGCTCGGGGAGCTCTCCCCTCGCCTCGAAGGCGCGGTATCCGAGCTTCTCGAGAACCCGCCCGGCTTCTTCGATCTCCCGAAGAAGGCAGATGCCGGTCCGTCGAAGACCCTGGCCGAAGAGGTGCGCGCCTCGGGTACCTCGGACTTCATCCACGTCGGCATCGGGGGCTCGGCCCTGGGCCCCATCGCGCTGCAGCGCGCCCTCAACCACCCCTATTACAACTCGCTTCCGGAGCGTGGCGGGCCCCGCATCCACTTCGCGGAGAACACCGACCCCACGACGCTCTCGGCCATCCTCGACGTGGCGGACCTCCGAAATGCGTGGGTGAACGTCGTCACCAAGAGCGGATCTACCGCCGAGACGATGGCTAACTTCCTCGTCGTCCGCGAGGCCCTCATGGACGCCCTTGGCGAGGATCGCTACGCCGAACGCGTGGTTTTCACGACCGATCCCGAAGAGGGATATCTCAACCGGATCTCCGAGCGCGAGGGGATGAAGACCCTGCATATACCCCCGAGCGTGGGGGGACGCTTCTCCGTCCTGACCCCGGTCGGCCTCTTCCCCGCCGCCGTCGCCGGCCTCGACGCCGACGCCTTACTTCGGGGCGCCGCCGAGTGCGCCGACGAGGTTGCTGAGATGGGTGCGGCGCATCCGGCGGTGCGGGGCGCGGCCTACCACTACCTGATGGATACGAACAGGGGGCGCAACGTGCGGGTGATGATGCCCTACGCCGACGCCCTCGACCGGCTCGCCGCTTGGTTCGTGCAGCTCTGGGCCGAGTCTCTGGGGAAGGACGGCAAGGGCTCGACGCCGCACGGGGCGGTCGGGACGACGGACCAGCACTCGCAGGTCCAGCTCTACATGGAGGGGCCGCAGGACAAGGTCATCGAGATCGTGGAGGTCGAGGAGCACACGCGGGACCTGCCGATCCCCGAGGCCTACGGCGACCTCGAA
>JADDPR010000438.1 GCA_016781775.1 Rubrobacter sp.
CTACGGTATACCTTACTGGTTCTGGCTCGGGCCGATACTTCTTAGCAGATGGTGGCACCCGTCGGAAGAGTTGCGGAGGTCCGAAGGGCGAGGAGAACGGCGCTAGACCGGGAGGTACTCCGGGCTCTCGGGGAGGTCGTCGCCCGGAAGGGCGGCGCGGCGCGCCAAAAACCAGCGGTTCAACACCGTGCCCGGGCCCGCTTCCTCGGCGGCCTTGACGAGGCCCGCGCGCAGCTCGGCCAGGAGAATCGGACGCTCGCCGTAGGGGACCATCTCCAGCTCGGCCACGATTGCGGCGTCGGTGAAGGCGCCCCACTCCGGTGCGGCTTCGGCCTCGGGAGCCGGGGGCGAGGCGAAGGCGTCCTTGATCTCCGCGGGAAGCTTGAGGGACTCCAGGAACGCGGCCCTCTCCCCCTCGGGCTTCGCGTCCCCGGCGACGGAGAGATAGCGGCGGGCTGCGAAGAGTAGGAGCCGGCTCGGGACGGTGCGCTTGGACCACGAGGCCGCGACCGCCTCCCAATCCACGAAAGAAGCGCCGTAAAGTCCCGGGAGGTCCATGCCGGGTTTATACCATTTGCCTCCCGGGCGCGGGGGACCGGGTCAGCCCTCGAAGATCAGGTCCTCGGGCCGCTCGGTCATCCTCACCGTCTCCCCCTCCACGTCGACCGCGGTGTCGAAGTGTGTCGCGTGGACGTCCGGGATGAGGATGACCGCTTCCGCCCTCGCTTCCAGAAACTCTTCGAAGCCGGAGACGAAGCCGCCGGCCTGCAGGTACTCGGCGAGGCGGCGGAAGAGCTTCGACAGGATCACGTGCTCGTCGGTGAGCGACTCCAACCCCTCAACATCGAACCCGGCGGTGGTGCGGTCCCCACCCCAGACCCCGAGTCCCTCCTCGCGGGCACGGGCGACCGCCCTGGTCATCGCTTCGTGCAGGTCGGGGAAGAGCCCCTTGTAGTACGTGGGGTAGGCGAACCCCCTCTCCAGGGAACGGTAGTTGAGGCTGCCGCGAAGGGTGTCGGCGTCCAGGAAGACCTCCCCGCCGTGGCCCTCGGGGGGCTCGCCGGCGAAGACGAAGGATACGGGCCGCCGGTTCTGCTCTGTGGCACGGCTCAGGATGTATCCGTTCGTGCCGTCCGCGGCCGACGTGACCTCGGTCCTCGCGTCGTTCCACTCGACCTCCGTGATGCCGAGGTCGGCGAGAAGAAACTCCAGGGCCTCGGTCGCGAGGCGGAGGGGCTGGTGGAACCTCAGGTGGTGCGTTTCGAGCGTGTCGATGGCCTCGAAGCGGAGCTGGGCGTGGTCCCGGGCGTTGAGCGCGACGGGCGGACCGGAGAGCTTGCTCCAGTCCGCCTGATCCCGGGCCCGAAAACGAACGGAGTCTCCGTCCGGGGAGTAGCCCGAGACGTGGAAGGTGCCTTGTATGACCGAGAATGGCATGGCTACCTGGCCTTCCTCTGGAGGGCGGTTCGTCTGCGCCCGGCAGTATACCGGCGAGGTACGGAGGAGTGTTTCCGTCGCGTTACGTTAAGGAGCTACGCGCTCCCGGCGCGTGGAGGAGAGCGGGGTCGTGTCGTCCGGGTAGGAGCCGCCGCGCCCGCCGCCGTAGGGGTCGCGGGCGTAGCCGCGGTTGAGGAGCTTGAACTCGCTCGTGTTGGAGGCGGGGAAGTCGAGGACGGGCTTGCCGGCGGTGGCCCGGGCCATGTAGCGCGACCAGAGGTCCATGGGCAGGTTCTCGCCGTTTATGACCGGCTCGCCGTGGACGTCGACCATCGAGCGACGGCCCTCGGGGTATCCGACCCAGACCGCGCTCGCCAGACGCGGCGTGTAGCCGACGTACCAGGCGTCGACGAAGTCGTCGGTCGTGCCGGTCTTGCCCGCGGAGGGCCGTCCGATCTCCTCGTCGAGGTCGTGGAAGAAGCTCGCGGTCCCGTCCCGGACGACGCCCCGCAGGACCTCGGTGGCCGCGGCGGCCTGGTTGCCGGTGAGGACGCGCTTGCCCTCCAGGCGGTGGTCGTAGGCCGCGTCGCGGTTCCCGAAGCTCACCCGGTCTATCCGCTCGACGGAGTAGGGCTCACGGTGGATGCCCCCCGCCGCGAAGGTCGCGTAGGCCGAGGCCATCTCCAGCGGGCTCACGCCCTCCCTCAGCCCCCCTATCGCCGTGGAGGGGAAGGGGTCGATCTCGCTGGTTATCCCCATATCTCGCGCGGTCTGGACGACGTTCGTGAGGCCGAGGTCGACGGCGAGCTGCACGAAGACCGTGTTGTCCGACTCGGCCATCGCTTCGTCCAGGGTGATCGGACCGCGCTCGATAAAGTCGTAGTTCGCGACCTGGAAGGTCCCGCCGTCGTAGGGGATGCTGAGGTTGCGGGAGAGGTAGGTCGTCTCGGGGGAGACAAACTCCCTGAGGGCGGCGGCGAGCACGAAGGGCTTGAAGGAGCTGCCGGGCTGGCGGCGCGCGTCGAGCGCCAGGTTGAAGTTGCCGAAGCGCCCGGCGAGCGCCTTTATCGCGCCGTTCTGGGGCTCGACGGTCGCGATCGCCCCGGACGGGTCGTCGTAGAGGTTCAGCACCTCCTCTGTCGACGCGACGGCCTCTCTTTGCAGCTCGGGGTCGACGGTCGTGTAGACCCTGAGCCCCCCGCGCTCCAGGGCGTCGGCGCCGAGATTCTGGCGCACCTCCCGGTAGACGCTGTCCAGAAACGGATCGAAGACGGGGTCGTCCGCGGGCGGCGGGGGGACGAACTCAAGGGGGGTTGCGCGGGCCTCGCGCATCTCGGCGTCGGAGATGGCGCCCCCATCCCTCATGAGCCTGAGGACGGTGTCCCGACTCTCCTTTGCGCGCGGCGAACCGACGAGCTCCCCGTCCTGGCGGTAGGCCGAGGGCGAGTCCAGGAAGCTCGCGATGGCCGCAGCCTCGGCGAGGCTGAGCTCTCGGGCGCTCTTGCCGAAGTAGCTTTTCGCTGCCTCCTCCGCTCCGTACGCCCCACTGCCGAAGTACACCGTGTTGAGGTAGGCGGTGAGGATCTGCTCTTTCGTGTGGCTCCGCTCGTAGGCGAAGGAGAGGCAGGCCTGCTCGAAGCGGCGCCAGAAGGAGCTGTTCCCCCGGCGCTCCTGCTGAATGTATAGGTTCTTGACGAGCTGCTCGGTGATCGTCGAGCCGCCCTGGCGGATGTCGCGCGCCCTGATGTCCTCCAGCGCGGCGCGGCCGACGCTCTCCAGGCTGAAGCCGGGGTGCTCGTAGAAGCGTTCGTCCTCGACGGCCACGATGGCCTGCGGCAGGTACTCGCCGAGCTCGCGGTAGCGGACCGTCCGGCGGTTCTCCCTACCTTTGATCTCCGCGATCTGCTCGCCCTCGGCGTCGTAGACGTAGGAGTTCTGCGGGAGCTGCGGGTAGCGGTCGGCGAGCTTGTCGCCCGCGTCGTTGGTGAAGTAGAGATAACCGCCGAGGACCGTGGCCAGGGCGCCGACGGCGAAGACTAGGGCGAGGTTGAAGCAGAAACGGAGGAAGCGCAAGACCCTGCCAGGACGCCTGCCCCGCCCTGGGGACTCCCCGGGGGGCCTCCTCGCTTGCGCCTTCCTACCGGTTTCGAAAAGCTTCTCCACGAACCTCTATCGCAAGTTTAGCGCAGCAGACGCCAAGGACGCGCCTTCCCCCACATGACCAGGCCCCGAAGGCCGCGTCCACCCCATAAGGTGTGATGCCACGCCCCGTACGCCTCGCCCGAGCAGCGTCTGGTTGGCCCCGGGCCTGCCCCCGCCGTAATACAAAGGCTTCACCGGTCCATTCGGATATCCGCCCGGCTCCTTGGGTGGGCGGACCTTACATCAACGGGAGGTCCCGGCGGAAGCAGGAAGGTTGGCCCGGTGCTAGGATCTGGCGCATGCCAGAGCTTACCTGCACCGCGCGACGCATCGGCGACTACGAGAGCCGCACCGAAGAGTACGAACTGACCTTCGTCGCCGGAGACGCCGAGCCACGCAGCTTAAAGATAAAGTACCAGGCGGCGCGAGCCTACGAGATCAACGCCGCCCTCGACTCCTCCGCCGAGACCGCCAGGGCCGCCCTGACCGACGCCTACGAGCCCGACGTCGCGCGCCGCCCGACGGAAGAGGCCCTCGCCCAGCTCGCCTGGAAGACCCTCCAATCGGCCAAGTACGAAGAAGGCGCCCCGCAGCAACGGGTCCTGGAGCTTTAGCGAAGCACCCGGAGGCCGCCCCCTCTTTCACCCCCCTGAAACGCCGGCCGAAGAACCCTCACCGACCGCGGCGCGCCACTCCGGCGGGGGCCAATCCCCGGCATGATGCGCGGCGACGACGGCCTTCCACTCCATAGCCCGGACTCCCTTATGGTGCGAGGAGTCTTTACGCGCCTCGCGGCCCCGCCCCCGCGTCACCACCATCACGCCGCGCTCCCGACCGGCTCGCCGACCGACCCGAACACCGCGACGCACCCCTCGTCCGGAACCCCGCTAGCGAAGGACGGTTCGGACTCTATCGAGAAGACGACGCGGGCCATAACGCCGGGTTCTCCGGCGCCGGCAAGACCTAGAGCACGCCCGATGTTTGCAGCCCGCACCGACACGAGAGAGCGGCCGGCGCCGCTCTCGACCTCTACCTGAACCTTGATCACCGCCAACCTCCTTCTCTGCGATCG
>JADDPR010000508.1 GCA_016781775.1 Rubrobacter sp.
CGTCGGAGTGGTAGCCGATGCGGCCCATCACCACGAGCGTCGGGTTGACCTCGTTCACGTACTTCAGAGTCTGCTCGAACGGCTTGCCGGCCAAGAGCGTCGTCTTCAGCTCGACGCCCTCGTCGGCGGCGATCTTCTTGGCGACCTCGAGGTGGGCGGTGTAGATCTTCGCCAGGCCGGAGTCGATGATCTCCTCGTGCAGCTTCTCCTGCTCCTTGAACCGGAAGACCTTCTGGGCCTTGCTGCTCAGGACGCCGGCGATGGAGTGGAACATCGCGTAGTGGAAGTACGGGTCGAAGACCGAGATCGCCTCGACGGTGCCGCCGAACTCGCGGGCGAGCTCGATGGCGCGCTTGAGGCCGCCGAGGGACTTGGCCGAGCCGTCGACGGCGACGACGATGTGCTCGAACGGGGAGCGGTCGAGGTCCTTGACGATAAGGGTGTCGGCCTTGGTGAGGCGGCGGACGACGCGCTCGGTAACGGTGCCGAGGACGGTGTCCTTGACGGCGGCCATGCCCATGGCGCCGATGACGACGAGGTCGTAGTCGTTCTCGTTGACGTCTTCGACGATGACCTTGAAGTTCTTGCCTTCGAGGGAGCGGCGGACGAGCTCGACGTCGTACTTCTCGCAGAGGGGCTCGAGGACGTCGATGTAGGAGTCGGTGATGATCTCCAGCCCCTTGGTGATGAGCTGGTCGTGGATCTTGCGCTGGCGCTTCATCTCGTCTTCGTCGCGGAACTCCTCCGGGAGCCCGCTCTCCATCTGGCGGAAGCGCACGTCGTGCATCTTCGCGGCGTAGGCGTGACAACCCGCGACCCTACCCCCGAAGTGGCGCGCAACGTCGACCCCGATGACGCACGCCTGGTTGGAGTAGTCCGAGTTGTCTACCGGAACGTAGATCTCTTTGTACATGTACCCGCTCCCCTAGCTTCTAGGATGCCGAAGAAAAGATCAGCCCATGCCCAAAGCACCGACCCTGAGCCCACGTAGACTACCTTTAAAGGTACGCCAGGGCAAATAAAACCGTTCACAGAGGCGAGTACCCCGCGGGTCCTCGGGTAACCCATCCCACTGCGCCCCTCGCGGCCTGCGTAGCTACGCCCGAAGCGGGGGACGCAAAGCTCTACCGCGCTCCGGATCTTTCGAGAATCTCGACCATCTCGTCGTAGCCGTTGGCGCGGGCGTGCTCGAGCGGCGTCACGCCCTCGCCGTCGGGCAAGCTCGGATCCGCGCCGCCCTCGACGAGGAGCCGCACCACCTCCGTGTGGCGCGCGTCGCCCTCGCCTAGGATGATCGCCTCCAGGAGCGCCGTCCAGCCCAGGTTGTTCACGTGGTCGACGTCCGTGCGAGTCTCCAGGAGCCTCTCGACGATCCGGACGTGGCCGCGGTCGGCGGCCCGGATGAGGCCGGTGCCGTCGTAGGAGTCCAGGCTCCCCACGTCCGCGCCGTTCTGGAGCGTGAGCTCCAAGAGCCGCGGGTCATCACCGACCTCGCTCGTGGAGATAAGGTACGCGCTCTGCTCCGTATCGTCCTTGGCATTTACGTCCGCCCCGGCCCCGACGAGCACCTCCGCGACGCCGTGATGGTTCCCGTATGCCGCGGCGACCAGCGCGGTCCGGCCGCTCACGTCCCGCGCACCGACGCTCGCACCCTCCCCCAGCAACCCCTCGACCTTCTTCACATCGCCAACACCGGCGGCCGAGATCAAGGCGTCGTCGACCTCCGCGTCCCCGGCGGATGTACTCCCCGTCATCGCCCCCGTGCCGGTCCCGGAGGTCTCCGAAGCGTTTCCGTCTTCGGCCCCGACCGCCGGAGACGACTCCTCCAACGGTCCGCCCGTGATCGAGCGTTCGTCTCCATCCGACCGAACGCCGCAGGAGACGAACGCCAACGTGGCCACCAGGAGACCCAGGAAGAGCGAGACGAGCGATCTCCGAAGCTTCTCTCTTCCCCTGCTCCGCAGCGTCCGGACGCCTTGTGGCTCGGTCATTGCCCTACGCCACGCTGCCTGCGCTGGCGGCATAGTCTCCCTTCTTCACCCAGGACGGCCAGAGCCCGAAGGCGACCATGCGTGCGGGGATGTCCCGAACGATGGGCACACGGAGCAGCAGGCGCACGATAGGGGGTGGTTCGAACGGCTTGTCGGAGTGGAGGGCGGTCTCCAGGACGTTGCGCTGTACGAGGGACTGCGCCGCCTGTATGGCGCGGGTCGGCAGCTCGCGCCGGAGTTGCACCCGCGCGAGGTAGCGCACCTCGAGGTCCGTGAGCCTGGACTGGCTCTCCGCGAGCGGCCCGCTCAGGATGTTCGCCGCCGCGACGGCGTCCTGGATGGCGTAGTTGATCCCGACGCCCCCGACCGGGCTCATCACGTGCGCGGCATCCCCTATAAGCAGGAGCCCCGGCTTGTACCACCGCTCGCACCGGCTCGACTCCACGGAGAGCAGCGAGACCTGCTTCCACTCCGTGAGGTGCCCGACGCGTTCCGCGAACTCGGGGATCAACTCCACAAACCGGCGCCGGAGCTCGCCCACCCCGGCGTGCCTCAACTCGGGGAACGTCCCCTTGGGGATAACGTAGCCCGCCTGCCAGTAGTCGTCGCGGTCGAGCATCACGGCGATGCGACCCCTGCCGAAACGCCCCACGACCCCCGCCGGATCTTCTTCCTCCCGAGGCAGCTTGAACCACAAAACGTCCATCGGCGGAGAGGTTTTCTTCGGCTCGAAGCCCGCCAGGCGCCTGACCCGCGAGCCGCGCCCGTCCGCCCCGACGACGAGGACGGACCGTACCTCGTGGTCCTCGCCGTCTCGGCCCTCGTAGCGCACCCCGCGCACGGCCCCGCCCTCCTCGACTAGTTCCTTCACCCTCGCGCCCATGACGAGCCTGAAGTTGGGGTAGCGCGCGGCCTCGCCGGTCACGAACTCCAGGAAGCTCGTCTGGGGCATCAGCGTGATGTAGGGGAAGCGGGTCTTCAGCCGGCTCAGGTTCACGGGGGTGAACGGGCCGGACGCGGTCTGGAGGGTGAAGTTCCGGACCTTGGAGTGACGGAGCTTCAGAAGCCCGTCGGCGAGGCCAAGCTCGTCCAGTATCTCCATGACCGAAGGGTGGATCGTGTCGCCGCGGAACTCCCGATCGAAGTCGGGGTGCGCCTCCAGGAGTGTCACGTCCACGCCCTTGCGGGCCAGCAGCAGCGCGAGCACCGCGCCCCCCGGCCCGCCGCCCACGACGCAGCAGGTGGTCCGCAAGATTCCCGCGCCCTCGTTCGTCCTCGTCCCGGTCGCTTCCGTGAGGCTCATGGCTCTCTCCTCTCCCTAGCCCTCGGGTGCCAGTCCTCTCAAAAAAATCTCCACGGCGTTCTTCAAGTGCTCCTCGTCGGTGAGGCCGTCCTCCACCAGCGCCGGAAAGAAAAGCTTCCCCGCAAGCTGCGGTATCAGCATCCCGACGAACATGCGCGCCCCCGAGCGGACGTCGTGGGGGCGGAGTCTTCCGAGCTCGATCTGCCGCTCCAGATACCGCTTCAGAAAATCGAGCACACGCCCCGGCCCGCCCCTGACGAACGCCTCGGCGACCTCCGGGCGGCGTATCGCCTCCCCGATCACGAGCCGCAAGACCCGCCCGTCCATCCGCTCGAAGGCGAAGTAAGCCCGCCCGAGCTTCGTCAAAGCCTCCTCCGGCGGCAGATCCATAACCTTCGCGAGGTCCGCGACCGCGCGCACGATGGGGACCTTCTCGTTCAACACCTCTTTGAAGAGCGCCTGCTTGTCCCGAAAGTACCAGTAGATCAAGGCCGGAGACCGTATCCCCGCCTCCCGCGCGATCTCCTTTACCGTCGCCCCCCCGAACCCCCGCTCCGCGAACACCCGCAACGCGGCCTCCAGGATCTCCCGCCGCCGATCGACTTCCTCTGTGCGCTGCTCGCCCATCCAACCCCTTGAACGTTTATTCAAGAACAATCCTAGCAGCACTTGAACGCACGATCAAGGGGCATTTGTCGGCAGGCGTGGGTCGTTGACGGGTGCGTGGCGTTTCGACGCTGGCGAGCAGCACGGCGCCGGGGTATAAGAGGGCATGAGCTATCCGTACGATGGCGTCAACCTGCGCGAGCATCCCGAAACTTACCGGATCGGGCGGGGCGAGGAGGGCGTCTTTCACGCCGAGCCCTACAAGAGCGAACTCTTGCCCTTGTGGAGCTTTAAGACAGCGAAGGCGGCGAGGGAGTCTGCCGATCCATTTATGGGAAGTTTTTGGGGTACAAGGCCGAGGGCGACTTCGTCGGGATGGACGTCGCGAGGAAGTACCTCCAGATGGGGTACACGCGGTCTATGCGCTATGCGAAGCACAAAGGCGGTAACAAGAGCAAGCCTTTGGGCGAGCCCGACCCCGAGAAGAGCCGGGCCGCCGGGATCTTTTACGAGAAGTGGCGCGCCGCCGCCGAAGACGAGGAGTACCTCAGGCTAAAGGGAGAATTTCGGCGTCGCAACCGGTAGGCTCGTGGAGCGTATCCGTAGGTGACATGCAATTCGGCGGTGAGGAGAAACGCGATGAGGAGCCCGCTACTGGCGGCGATATTAAGCCTGATCCTCTCAGGGCTCGGCCAAATCTACAACGGCGAGATCACCAAGGGCGTGGT
>JADDPR010000401.1 GCA_016781775.1 Rubrobacter sp.
TTTTCTGATACCGGGCTGGAACGGCGGAAGATCGGCTCGGAAACGCGGTCTTCGGGCGGCCGAGAACGTGACCCTTTTCTGACACCCTCACGTCGCCGACCCGGGATCTTTCCTATCGTGAGCTTCAGGGCTTCGTCCCGCCCGGTCTCGAGCCTCGAGATCGAGGTCGGTACCGGAGCCAGTAACGGCAGGGGCGTTCCCTGACGTGTTTTCGGGCGCGTGGCCTGCCGCGGAAACGGCCCCTCCCCACCTTCGCCGACGAGAGGGTGCTGGGCGTCCTCAAGCTCAGCGAGGGCATCCTCGACGACAACCTCGAGCACGTCGAGGCGTGCGACGTCACGAGGGGTTGCTGAAGGCGCGAAGTTAGTCCTTGGGTCCTCGTTCCGCCGTCGGCATCTCGAAGTAACCAATGTCCTCGCCTCCCCGCTGCCCGCCGGGTGAGGAGCAAAGCCCCCGCCCATGGTCGCTCGAGCGAACCGCGCGGTAACGATCCCCGGGGCCGGCAAGGCGACGGCACGCCACCTTCACCCGCTACCGAGTGGGTAAGGAGTGGGATCTCGGCGAAAGCCTGCCGGAAGATTTTCGGCAGGCGACCCGGCTAGCGCCGTCGAATAAGATACTCGGGCTTCTTCGGGACCGAACGGACCTTACCGCCCGCTCCGCTGCGTTCCTACGCGACCGGCGCCGCCCCGAGCACGTCGCCCGCGGAGAATGCTTCGGGCCTCGTGGGTGGTGTAGTACGTCCGGCGCACCTGCGCGTGGTGGTCCGCTCGCTCGGGGCCGAAAAAGAGGCTCCTCCCGCCAACGCGGATCGTGAGTCTGCCCTCGCCGTCCCCTTCCGTCGCCGTGAGTCGTTCCCGTGGACCGGACCATCAGTAGCGCAGCTTGTAGCCGCGGCGTATCAGTTCCACCGTGCCCAAAAAGGCCAGCGCGGCGAAGACCACGAGCGCAGCCAGGGCCGGGTACGGCGGGGCGTCCGAGACCCCTACCGCCGCGAACCGGAACACGTCGACGGCGTAGAAGACGGGGTCGAGGTAGGTTGCCGCCCTCAAGGGGCCGGGCAACATCTCGGCCGAGTAGAAGACCCCGCCGAGGAAGACCAGCGGCTGGACGACGATGTTGCTCAAGAAGAAGATGTGGTCGATGCGGGTCGCCAAAACCCCCGTCACGAGCCCCAGGGAGGCGAAGGCCACGCTCGTCGCCGCGCCCGCGGCCAGG
>JADDPR010000343.1 GCA_016781775.1 Rubrobacter sp.
TAGTGCGCTCGTGTGCTTTTTCTATCTGGTGACTCCTTTCTCTAGAGACCTTCGGTTTCTAAGCGGGGAGCGGCCCCTACCTCGCCAGGCAAGGAACCGTCCCGTTCGCCCCGACGTCTCGCGACCGTTCCCAGTCTGACGGGCGCCTGAGATGTTTGGTATGGGTCTCCTGGCCATCTCTATGGGGCTTCTGGCCATTTCTCTTTTCCGTCGTGATGGGCCGTATCGCTCTGTTACGATGTTCCTTCGCTGGTAGGCGGGAAGCGACAGCCCGCTCCGCCCCTCGTCTGCTAGGTCAGCTTATGCGTCGAGGGTAGACCCCGCCCCGTGGTTGCTACATATAGCACCACGACTATGGCAGGGGTTGGGGCGTTTGGGTATGGCACTTGTGGCCATTTCTTGCGGGCCAGGGGACCATACTTTCGGTTACAAGGTCGTTGCAGCTGCATCAAAAGCCACGCAGAAGGAAGGTTCCTAGGGTCGAGCTGCCGAGAAAGCAAGCTCTCGGCAGGTGGGTGGATAGGCCCGATGCCGCTCCCTGGAGACGAAGGGATGTCCCTACTCCAGACGCCCCTTCCGGTTCACCCCTGCGTCGGGTAAGTTCGCCTTACTTGACGAAAAGGGGCGGTGCGAGAAGCTAGGAGGAGGGCGTATGTCGTCGAGCTTTATTCGAAGGGGTGGGCTTGCCGCGATGGTGGGCGGTGCCCTGTGGGCGATCACGCCTTTGCGAGAGCCCCTCCTCGGTGGCAGCTTCCCTGGAGATCCCGTCTTCCGGCCTTACAACTTCGTGCTACTCGTCGTCGCGGTGCTGCTGGCCGTGGGCTTGTTGGCCTTTCATGCCCGATATAAGGGGGGGTACGGGCGCCTGGGTACGGCCGGGGTCTTCGTGATCTTCGGCGGCTACGCCCTGCTGTTCTTCGGCAGTCTTCCGGCGGTCGCGTTCTCCTCGGACGGACCGGTGGGCTTCATAAGGGCGGGGCAGGACCTCGGCTTCCTGGGAGCGCTCGTGGCGCTAATCGGCGCCCTGCTCCTCGGCATCGCCCTGTGGCGCTCGGGAGCGGCATCCCGGCTAGGATCGCTGCTGCTCATCGTCGCCCTCCCGGTGGGGCTGTTGGGCGTCATCCTGCTATCGGCCATGGGCTTCGAGGACACCGCCGGACTCCCGTGGACGGTCCTGTACGGGGGATCATGGCTCGTACTAGGGAGCCTGCTACGGTCGCAGGGGGGCGAGCCAGCAGAGCGAAAGCACTCCCGTACGGTGAGTTGAACTACCGAGAATCGCAGCTCTCGGAAGAAGCGTGAATAAGGATCGAAGGGTGAATGGTGGCAAGAGGAGGGCAACGCGACGTCGCGTTGCCCTCCTCTTCTCTGTACCTCGGCGAAGGCGGAGGTCAACGAGCTCCCCTACCCTCTTGTCGATTTACTAGGGTACTAGGGAAACACCCGTAGGCTGGGGAGCAGAAGCGTCCCTCACCATGACCTTGGTGATCACAACAGCACGGTTAACTAAGTCCCCTGAAACCTCTGCCTCGGTATCGACCATGGTGTTGAACGTGTAAGTGCCCTCAGACAGTGGAAGGGTCTCACCCTCGGAAGAGGCCGACACGATCTTGCCCGCCGGAACGGTGACGTAGTTACGGGGTCCGAAGGGCGTTATGCAATCGGCGTCCCTAGCCGAGCAGTAGCTGATGGTTTGCTCGGAGGCCCCCCCCCTTCCAAGACATGGTGGACCAGACCGACACCAGGTACTGCTTGCCGGGCGGAACCACCACCTGGACCTTCGCGCACCGGTTGAGGATAGTAGGATCATCGCAGTCCCGAGAGCTCACAAAATTGTGTTCGGTCGTGATGCCCAAAGCGGTGGAGTCGAGGCCGTCGAGGGTGTTGGCGTCGGCGGCCTTGCCGTTGGCCCCCAAGAACTGGCTAGAGTCCTTGCCGTCGAGCTTGTCGGAGTTCAGGTTTGTGGCCTTGCCCGCCGCGGCGTTCACCTTCAAGGGCGCCTTGCCAGAGGTGACCGTGATGTTCAGCGCAGTCGCAGCGGCAGCGGTGCTGTTGTTGACCAGATTCAGCGCGGGGCCAGCTATGTTGGCCGTCAGCTTGCTCACCGTGGTAGCACCGTTGGCCTTGCCGAGGATGAAGTTGCCTCCCGTGGTGCCCAAAGCCGCCGAGGCCAGCCCCAGCACCAGGGCCAGCACCACGGCGAGACCCACGAGGAATACCGTGGCCCTCCCCACCCACATAACCTTGCCTACCGCGTTCTTGATCATGCCGCCCACTCTCCCCGCTCTCTCGCTCTGTATGGGGGCGGAGCGCAGAGCGTTCGCCCCGCCCCTGCAACGTTACGCAAGGAGCCTACTTAATCAACGTCACAGAGCGCCTCCCCTAAATGAGCCAGATATATAATTCTCTCTTGGACAACTTCCGAGAATGTAGCCTTCCCGAGGGCCTGCGAGAAGCCGCGTACCTCTGCATCGGAAGAGCAGGGCACGTTCGACTAACCGCTACACCACCTCCAACTCGACCTCCGGCTCCTCGCCCAGTGTGGCGAAGAAGCGAATCTTCAGAGCGTTGTCAGTCCGTACGGTTGTTGGGGAGGTGCGTGCTGCCTACGTACTGCCCGAAGTCCCATACCTTCATGCGGCGTGCCTACATCGTGTGCTCTCTAGAGCGTTTTTCACAGAGGATGCACCTGCTGCGGGCCGTAGCCCGAGTGCCGGAAGAAGCCGCGGGCGTCCTCGGCCGTGACGGTCCCGAGCGCCCGGTGCGTGGCCTCGAAGAGCTTCGAGCGTCCTCGCCTTCGCCTTCCTCAAGGAGCGCTTTATCTTCGAGAACGCCTCCTCTATGGGGTCGAGGTCCGGCGAGTGCGGCGGCAGGAGCAAGACGCTGGCGCCCCGCTCCTCGACGAACTCGCTCACCCAGGCGCCCCTATGCACCGAGAGGCCGTCCATAACCACGATCTGCCCGGCGCTCGAGCGCCGGGCACAAGAGCTCCCTGAGGTAGAGCGAGAAGGACTCCTTGTCCGACGACCCCTCGATGCTCATCGACGGCCCTATGCCTCCCGCCGAGATCGAGGAGATGAGGGTGACGTTCTTGCCCCAGTTCCTCGGCGCTTTCCCGCGGGCCCTCCGGCCCTTCGGGACCCTGGCGTACCTCGGCGTAAGGGCGATGTTGGTGGAAGGCTCGTCCACGAACACCAGCCGCCCCGGGTCCACCCCGCTCAGGCGCTCGCGCCAAGCACTTCGCGCCTCTTCGTTTCGCTCGGAGGCCACCAACAACGATGCTCCTATGTCTGTCAAGGTACCGCTGGGGGCAGAGTTGGCACCACGACCGGCGCCGTGAGGACTCGGTAGACCTCGCGGGCGATGTAGCGCTTGAGGCACCGCAGGATCTCCCTCCTGCTCTTGCCCTCCGCGGTGCGTCTCGCGACGTACTCGCGGGTGCGCTCGTCCCAGCTCATCCGCCCGAGCGCCAGCACGTGCAGCGCCCGGTTGGCGTCCCGGTTGCCCCCGCGGTTGAGGCGGTGGCGCACCGTCTTGCCCGAGGACGCCGCGAGGGGAGCCACGCCGCACAGGCGGGCGAAGGACGCCTCGCTCTTGAGCCTCTCGGGGTTGTCTCCGACGGCGACCAGCAGCGAGGCCGCCGTGTCGGTGCCTATGCCCCGCAGCGAGACGAGGGCGGGTACGGCCTCGGAGACCAACCGCGCGATCTGCTCCTCCAGCTCGGCGATCTCCTCGGAAAGCCTCAGGTGGCGACGGGCGACGGACCTCATCGCCAGCTTGGTTGCGCCCCGCAGGTCTTCGGGGTGGTCGCCCGGGCGGAAGCGCGACGCGGTGGCGACCAGCCTGGCCGTGGAAAGGCCGCGCAGCCCCGCCTTGAGTTCCTCGGGCGCGGTGACGAACAGCGCGCGCAACTGGTTGGCGGCCTGGGTGCGCGCCTTTACCGCCGAGCGCCGCACCACGTGCAGGGCGCGCACCACCTCCGCGGGACCGTCGGCGCTCTTGGGCTCGCCGGTGGCGGTGCCCGCCTGCACGGCTCTGGCGGCGGCCTCGGCGTCGGCGGTGTCGTGCTTGCCGAACCTGCGCCTGTGCTGGCGGTTCGGACGGTTCACCTCGACGACCTCCACGCCCCTAGCGCGCAGGAAGCGGGCCAGCCCCACGCCGAAGCTGCCGCTTCCCTCTAACCCGACCCGATCCAGCGTCCCGAAGCCTTCGGCCCAGGCGAAGAGCTTCGCGTAACCGGCCTCCGTCGCTGGCGCTTCCTTGCTCCCGAGGCGCCTGCCGAGCTCGTCCAAGGCCACCGCGACGTGCACATCGGCGTGCGTGTCGACCCCCAAGACGACCAACTCCCCTGCATGGCTCGTGACGGGTGAGTCCACCGCTTTCCCCTCTCGCTCGCGTAACCGGCTTCGTTGCGCGCCGGTCGAGAGGCGACGGACAAGACTGCGACGGGACCTGTGGCGTGCGGCTCCTATGAGGTCACGTACGGCTCAGACCGGCGATGCCGCGACGCCCGCCCGGTCGGCCGACGGATGCTGGAAAGGCACGAAGCCCTCTTTTTTTCGGGTCAGACCGCCAACGCGAGACGTCGCGAGCACCATGGTCGCAATACTC
>JADDPR010000068.1 GCA_016781775.1 Rubrobacter sp.
GTAGAACGAACCGGAAGGTACCCTCGGGGAATTGCTCGTCGAGGGCGAGTTCCGTAACCTGCGCAACGTAGAACTCCTCGCCCCTGAGCCGCTCGGCGTAGCGCAGGATGACCCCGATCTCCGCGTCGACCGAGAGCACGTAGTCGTCGGCTCCTTCCAATCCCGAGAGGCCGCATGGTGGGTAGTCCAGCGAGATCGTTCGCGCCTCTACCTCCAGGGTCTCCCTGCCCGCGTGCGCTCCCTGGTCCACAATCCTCATCAGCACGGGGTTCAGACGCTCTCCGAGCAAGGAGGGATTCAGGAGACCGAAGATGGGGGGCCAATTTCGGTTCACCGCGTAGTTGTCCGAGGTGTGGAACACCCGCTCCGGTGGGTCGTACACCCACCGGAGCCCTCCGTCAGCCACGCTATAAAAGGTCTGTGGGTCGCCCTGACGCTCCACCTCTTCGCGCCAACGGTCGGGTTTCTCGTACCAGATCCGTACGGTATTCTCCGAGTCTCCTATATCCCAGATCCACGAGAAGTGGTCGGGCGGGATCCCTACCGGCTCGTCTTCCTTGGACGAAACCCGTTCCCGTGAGTAAAGGTGGTAGATCATGCCACGTTCCGAAGCATGGTCGTGGAACCGCTTGGCCGTCTGCGAAGCCAAGGTCCCGTTCGTGGCCACCCGGACGGTGGCCCGGACGGTGCGGTAGCGATCGGGCGCGCCGAAGAGTAGATGCCTGAGATTTGGGAGGGCGATAAGCTCGCGGTAGTCGTCCATGAACCGAGTCTAGCTTTATAGGCAGCCCACCGCAAAGCGCTAGCGGGTTCGGACCCAGGTAGATCCCACCCCCAGCCCTGTACGACGAACTCGCCTTCGCTGCTGCTACTTACCTAACGCGCCCTCCAGGGCTTGCGCGGCTCGGGGACGCCCGCAGGACCCGGAACGAGCCGATCCACGAAAGCGCCGGTAGCGAAGGCGTAGACCGCCTTGTGCAGCAGGTCTATGGCCTGCTCGTCCACTGGCCACGTCCACGGGGGAGCGCCGACGCCGGTTGCGTTCTCCAGGGTCTGGTCATTTAAGAGGCGCAGATTTAGCAGCAGGAACGACCCGACTGGGCCGCGAAACCCGCGTTTCGCCATCAGCCCGCGTACCGCGCCGAGGATCGCGCCCTGCCCGTAGTGCGTGGCCCAGTTCAGCCACAACCGCTCCTCGTCGGGTTTCTCCCTAAGCCCGAGCAGCCGCTCCGTCTGGTGCGCGGGGACGAACGAGTTGGGCCGATGGGTCAGCGCCTGCTCCACCTTCTCGACGGCGGTCATTACCGCGACCCCCGCAAGCCCCGCCGCGAACCCGCGTACCGCCGCACCCGTAGTCGTCGTCAACGTATGCCTCCATAGATCTCGCCCTTACCACTCCTACAACGTGTTCCTACCCCGACAGGCCGGACTTACTCATGGGAGGGAGGAGCCCCGGGTGCATCAACGAGAGGAGCCCGACGACCGAGGGGACAGATCCTCGTACCGCCGGGCTTCCCCGGGGTTTCTGATTTGGTGGTACCGGCCGTAAGGGCTAGCGTGCTGCCTTGCTCTGGGCCTGGGGGACCTCGGTCGCTCCCTCGCTATTCCCCTCCTCGGGATCGTAGGCGAGGTTGGGGGAGAGCCACTTCTCGGCCTCTTCCATCGTCATGCCCTTGCGCTCGGCGTAGTCGGCGGCTTGGTCGCGTCCGATCTCGGCGACGCCGAAATATTGGGACTCGGGGTGCGAGAAGTAGTAGCCGCTGACGGCGGCGCCCGGGGTCATGGCGCAGCTCTCGGTCAGGGAGATGCCGGCGGTCTCCTCGACGTCGAGGAGCTCCCACAGGGTGCGCTTCTCGGTGTGCTCCGGGCAGGCCGGGTAGCCGGGCGCGGGCCTGATGCCCCGGTACTCCTCGCGGATGATCGCCTGCGCGTCGAGGCCCTCGTCGGCGGCGTAGCCCCAGAACTCCTTGCGGACCCGGTGGTGCAGCAGCTCGGCGAACGCCTCGGCGAGCCGGTCGGCCAGGGCCTTCACCATGATCGCGTTGTAGACGTCGTTCTCTTCCTCGAAGCGTTGGGCCGCCTCGTCCGCCCCGATCCCGGCGGTAACGGCGAACATGCCCACGTGGTCCTCGAGCCCGGTCTCCTTGGGGGCGACGAAGTCGACGAGGGAGCGGTTCGGGCGGCCGGGCGGCTTCTGCTTCTGCTGGCGCAGAAAGTGGAGCTCGGTCAGGAGCTCCGTGCGCGACTCGTCCGTGTAGACCTCGACCGAGTCGTTTGGCAGGGCGCTCGCCGGGAAGAGGCCGAAGACGGCGCGGGCCGTCAGCCACTTCTCCTCGATGATGCGGTCGAGGAGCTCCTGGGCGTCGTCGAAGAGCTTCTTCGCCTCCTCGCCCTTCTCCGGGTCGTCGAAGATGCGGGGGTAGCTCGCCTTGAGCTGCCAGGAGTGGAAGAAGGGCGTCCAGTCTATGTAAGGGCGGATCTCCTCCAGCGGGTAGTCCTCCAGCGAGCGAACGCCGAGGACGTTCGGCTTCGGTGGAGCGTAACCCTCCCAGTCGATCTGCGTCCGGTTCGCCCGGGCCCTCCGAAGCGGCGCGATCCTGGTCTTTGACCTGCGGCCGGCGTGCTTGGTGCGCACCGCCTCGTACTCGTCCGCTATCCCCTTCGCGTAGGCCGCCTTGCCGCCCCCCTCGCTCACGAGGCTCTGTACCACCCCGACGGCCCGGGAGGCGTCCTTGACGTGGATCGTCGGGTGCTCGTAGCTCGGCGCTATCTTCACGGCCGTATGCGTCTGCGAGGTCGTCGCCCCGCCGATCAGGAGCGGGAGGTCGAAGCCCTCGCGCTGCATCTCGCTCGCCACGTGCACCATCTCGTCGAGGCTCGGCGTGATCAGGCCGGAGAGCCCGATGACGTCCGCGCCCTTCTCCTTCGCGGTCTGGAGAATCTTCGCCGCCGGCACCATTACCCCGAGGTCTATGACCTCGAAGTTGTTGCACTGCAAGACCACGCCCACGATGTTCTTCCCGATGTCGTGAACGTCGCCTTTCACCGTCGCCATGACGACCGTACCGTTGGGTTTGCGCGCCTCGCCCTTCTCCGCCTCGATAAACGGGATGAGGTAGGCGACCGCCTTCTTCATCACCCGCGCGCTCTTGACGACCTGCGGCAGGAACATCTTCCCCGCGCCGAAGAGGTCGCCGACCACGTTCATCCCGTCCATGAGGGGACCCTCGATCACCTCTATCGGACGATCCGCGTTCTGGCGCGCCTCCTCGGCGTCCTCCTCGGCGAACTCGGCGATCCCCTTGACGAGCGCGTGCTCCAGCCGCTTCTCGACGGGCCACGACCGCCACTCCAGGGCCTCTTCCTCCGCCTCCTCGCCCCGGTCGCGGTACTTCTCCGCGAGCTCCAGGAGACGCTCGGTGGCGTCGTCGCGGCGGTTCAGGACGACGTCCTCGACGGCCTCCTTCAGCTCCGGCTCGATGTCGTCGTAGACGCCGAGCTGGCCGGCGTTGACGATGCCCATCGTGAGGCCGTTGCTTATGGCGTGGTACAGGAAGACGGCGTGGATCGCCTCGCGCACCGGCTCGTTGCCGCGGAAGGAGAACGAGACGTTCGAGATGCCGCCGGAGGTGCGGGCGTGGGGGAGCCTGGCCGAGATCTCACCGACCGCCTCGATAAAGTCCACCCCGTAGTTGTTGTGCTCGTCGATGCCGGTCGCGATGGCGAAGACGTTCGGGTCGAAGATTATGTCCTCGGGCGGGAACCCGACCTCCTCGGTGAGCACCTTATAGGCGCGGGCCGAGATCTCGACCTTCCGCTCCTTCGTGTCCGCCTGGCCCTTCTCGTCGAAGGCCATGACGACGACGGCGGCGCCGTACCTCTTGAGGAGCTTCGCCTGGCGGACGAACTCCTCCTCGCCCTCCTTCATGCTGATGGAGTTGACGATTGCCTTGCCCTGCACGCGCTTGAGGCCTTCTTCGACGATCCTCCACTTGGACGAGTCGATCATCACGGGCACGCGCGAGATGTCCGGCTCGGCGGCGACGAGGTTCAGGAAGGTGACCATCGCCTCCTCGCCGTCGAGCATCCCCTCGTCCATGTTGATGTCTATAACCTGGGCGCCGTTCTCGACCTGCTGGCGGGCCACGTCGAGGGCCGTGTCGTAGTCGCCCGAGAGGATCAGGTCCTTGAACTTGCGCGAACCCGTAACGTTCGTCCGCTCCCCGACGTTCACGAACAAGGAGTCCGGCCCGATGTTCAGCGGTTCGAGCCCGCTGAGACGCGTGAGGCGCGGCTCCTCCGGGTCCTCCTCGGGGAGCTTGCGCGGCGCGCATCCTTCGACGGCTTCGGCGATGGCGCGGATGTGATCCGGCGTGGTCCCGCAGCAGCCACCGACGATGTTCAGCCATCCGGCCTCGGCCCACTCCCCGATCTCCTGGGCCATGTACTCCGGGCTCTCGTCGTACTCGCCGAACTCGTTCGGCA
The DNA here is from genome assembly GCA_016781775.1 of Rubrobacter sp. Lineage (GTDB taxonomy): Bacteria > Actinomycetota > Rubrobacteria > Rubrobacterales > Rubrobacteraceae > Rubrobacter_F. The sequence goes on from JADDPR010000068.1 coordinate 4,486, forward strand.
GCCCCGCGTTCGGGTAGGCGCTGACGTGGCCCTCGGAGACGCGCGCGAGCTCCTCGATGTACTGCCTGAGCTCCTTGGAGCCCAGGGCGCAGTTCAGGCCGATGCTGATGGGCTCTGCGTGGCGCACGGAGTTGTAGAACGCCTCCGTCACCTGCCCCGAGAGGGTGCGCCCGCTCGCGTCCGTGATGGTCCCCGAGATCATGAGCGGCACGTCGAGCCCCTCCTCCTCGAGGTACTCCTGGATGCCAAAGATCGCCGCCTTCGCGTTCAGCGTGTCGAAGATCGTCTCGACGAGCAACAGGTCGACGCCGCCCTCGATAAGACCCCGCGTCGCCTCTTTGTACGCGGCGGCGAGCTCGTCGAAGGTTACGTTCCTGAAGCCGGGGTTGTTGACGTCCGGCGAGAGGGAGGCGGTCCGGTTCGTCGGGCCCAAAGCGCCCGCGACGAAGCGCGGCTTCTCCGGCTGCTTCTCGGTGTAGTTGTCGGCGGCCTCGCGGGCGACGCGCGCCGCCTCGAAGTTAAGCTCGTAGGCGAGGTCCTGCATCTCGTAGTCGGTCTGGGCGATGGAGGTGGAGGAGAAAGTGTTTGTTTCTATGACGTCGGAGCCGGCTTCGAGGGTTGCCTCGTGGATGTCGCGGATGATCTTGGGCTGGGTGATGGAGAGCAGGTCGTTGTTCCCCTTGAGCTCGCCGGGATGGTCGGCGAAGCGCTCCCCCCGGTAGTCCTCCTCGGAGAGCTCGTAGCCCTGGATCATGGTCCCCATCGCGCAATCCAGAAGCACGATGCGCTGCTTCAGCACGTCCCGGAAACGTGCTACCCGGGCCGCCCTCTCTTCCTTGATGGTGTTCTGGAGAACCATGTTCCTCCTTCTGGCTTCCGGCCCTCAGCCTTCGACCTTCGGATCTTCGCCCCGCCGCCCTCGTACGCTGCCGGCGACTCTCTTTTGAACTACCGTCTCGCGGGCCGCATCGACGCCCCGCCGCGAACTGCTTGCTGAAGGCCGACGGCCGATCAGCCTACGGCTTCGATAACGTCGCCGGCCAGGTGCGGCATCGAGGCGGGGGGCATGAGGTAGGCCCCGCCGACGAGCGGCTTCGCCTTCGCGAGCAGGTTCTGGGCGACCTCGACGCCGTACTTCGGGGCGTCCTCGGCGGCGAGCTCGGCGAGCTTCTTGCGGACGCTCTGAGGGATGTTTATGCCGGGGACCTCGTGGTGGAGGAACTCGGCCTGCCTCCCGCTCCTCAGGGGCATCAGGCCTAATAGGAGGGTGACGTCCATGTCCTGTATCTTCTCCAGCGCGCGCTCCAGGGCCCCGAGCTCGAAGACGGGCTGGGTCCAGAAAGCGTGCGCCCCCGCCCCGACCTTGCGCCAGAGCTTGTCGACCTCCGCATCGAGGTCCTCGGCCGTCGGGTTGAAGGACGCCCCGATCAGGAAGCCGGGCGGCTCGCCGATGGGGTTGCCCGCGAGGTCCTCGCCCCGGTTCATCTTCGAGAGGACGTGGACGAGGCCGACGGCGTCCGTGTCGAAGACGCTCGTCGCCTCGGGGTAGTCCCCGATCTGGGCCGGATCTCCCGTTACCGCGAGTATGTTCTTGACCCCGAGCGCCGCCGCCGACAAGAGATCCGCCTGCAGCCCGATGATGTTCCGGTCGCGGCAGGACATGTGCGCGACCACCTCGATGCCGGCCTGCTCCTGCACGAGCCTCGCCACCGCGATCGGGTGCATCCGAAGGCGCGCTCGCGCCCCGTCCGAAATATCTATCGCGTGAACGCCGCGCTCCTTCAGGGCCTTCGCCGCCTCGAGTACCCCGGAGATGTCGTGCCCCCGTGGCAGGTCAACCTCGACCGCGACCGCGAACCCCTCCTTTATCTTCCGGGCGAACTCCGTCTCGGGCTCGGCCGCCGCCTTCTCGGTCTCGAGCTCCGGGGTAGAAGCCGAGACGCGCCGGGCGGACCTAGCCGCCGGCTTGAAGTCGCGGAGCGCTTCGGCGAGTGCCCGGACGTGCGACGGGGTCGTGCCGCAACAGCCGCCGACAATGTGGGCGCCGGCCTGGGCCAGCTTGAGGCCGTACTCGGCGAAGTGCTCGACGTCCCGGTTGTAGCGGACGACGCCGTTCACGAGCTGGGGGAGGCCCGGGTTCGGGTAGGCGGCGACGGGGCCGACCTCGGAGGCCATCGCCTCCGTGATCCCGAGCATCCGCTGCGGCCCGACGGTGCAGTTGGAGCCGGCGAGCAGCAAGCCCTCGGAACCCCACGAGGAGATGTCGCGCGCCACCCTCGCCGGCAGCCCCTCGGCGAGCGTCTCCCCGTCCTCGACAAAGGTCTTGTGCGCGATCACGGGCACTCCTAGAGAAGCCACCGCGTCGTACGCGATCTTGAGCTCGGCGAGGTCCACGAAGGTCTCCAGGAGGATCGCGTCGGCGCCGCCTTCGAGGAGTGCTTCGGCCTGCTGCATGAACGCGGCCCGCGCCTCCTCAGGACGGATTGGGCCGATGGGGGCGAGGGGACGCCCTAAAGGTCCTACCGCGCCGAGCACGATCGCGTCGTCCCCGTTCGGAAGGGCATTCTCGACCGCGGACCGGGCCAGACGCGCCCCCTCGACGTTGATCTCCCGGACCTGATCCCCGAGGTTCTTCAGGGCCAGTTTCGTCGCATTGGCGGAGAAAGTGTTCGTCTCGATGACCCTGGCGCCGGCGCGCACGTACTCCTCGTGTACGGCCCGCACCACGTGCGGGTGCGTGAGGTTGGCCCGGTCGTAGGGGTGACCGTAGCCCACCCCACGCTCGGCCAAGAGCGTACCCATCGCGCCGTCGCCCACGAGGAGCCGGCCGTCGAGCTTCTCCCTTAGATCCAACAAAAACAAACCCCTCTCTGCGTGTACAACGAGCCGTGCCGAGGGGCGGAAATGAGATGCAAAACCGACCGCCTCATCTTTCGGAGCTTCCTCCGCGGGATTTGGCACCCCATACGAGGCTTGCGCTCTCGCCGGTTGCCGCGGCTTCTTCGGGCCCGTCCCTCCACCGCTCTCGATGAGAACCGCGCCACGAAAAAACCCTCTCGCCGCGCGGCATCTGGTCCCCTGAAACTACCACGGGGGGAACCGCTTTACAACTCGCGCGCCCCCGGCGCACCCCCCGCGGCCCGGATTTTACGGCGCGTCGAAGCGGAAGATCCCCCACGCCAGGTACCCGCTGCGCCCGCCGTCGACCCAGTGCTGGAGGCCCTTCTTCATGCGCCGGATGTAATCCTCGCCGACGTGCTCGAGAAGCTCGTCCTCGCGCTTCTCCGTCTCCTCCAGGACGCGGGCGTAGTGGGTAGGAAGCTGCTCCGAGTGGTCCTCGAAGCCCGCGTCCTTCAGCCCCGCCGCCTCCGCCGCCTGCCCATAAAAGCCCGGGCTTCCTAAGGAGTCGAGGTGGATGCGGTCCAGGATCGGCTGCAGCACCCCGTCCGGGCAGTCGTCGGCCTGCATCGGATCGGTGAAGGTGAACCTCCCGCCGGGCTTGAGGACGCGGGCGACCTCCCGCAGGACGACCTCCCTCTCGCCGCTGTGCAGGATGGCGTCCTGCGACCATACGACGTCGAAGTGGTCGTCCCCGAAGGGGATCGCCTCGAAGCTCCCGTCGACGACCTCTATAAGCCCGTCGAGGCCCTGCTCGCGGTTCAACTCGCGGGTGCGCTCGTTCTCGACCTCGCTCAGGTTCAGCGCGACGATGCGGCAGCCGTGCGCGTTCGCGAGGTAACGTGCCGAGCCTCCGTAGCCCGAGCCCATGTCGAGGACGCGGCTCTCCGGACCGAGCCCTTGCAGGCTCGCCGCCATCTTCTCGACGGTCCTGCGGCTCGCGCTGAAGATCGGCTCGTCGGGGCTCTCGTACAGCCCGATGTGGATATCCTCGCCGCCCCAGATCGTCGAGTAGAACCGGTCGGCGTCGGGGGAGTTGTAGTAGTCGCGGGCGGTGTTCACCGCGCCCGAGTAGTTACCGCTCACCCTGGCCGTCCCCCTCGTCGTCGACGTAGAGCTTCTCCGCGACGTGGACGAAGAAGTCCGGCGTGTCCGGCCCGTCCTCTTGGTCCGACTTCTGGAAGTCCCCGTAGGTCTCGACGCGCTGGAAGCCGACCTCTTGCATCAGGCGCCTCGTGTACTCCTTGCGCAGGGGGAACATGTTCAGGTGGTAGACGGAGCCGTCCGGGAAGCCGTAGCGAAACCTGGCGAGCCCCTCGTCCACGTGCTCGGGGCCGGCGTCTACCGCCTTGCCGCAGTAGTAATACGTGTGGCTGCTCTCGTAGTCGCCGTCCAGGATGGCGTCGTAGTTGCGCTGGTCGAGGACGAGGACGCCGTCGTGCTTGAGCATCGCGTAGAACTCGGCGAGGGTCTTGCGCCGGTCGTGCTCGGAGAAGAGGTGAGTGAAGGAGTTGCCGAGGCAGATTATGGCGTCGAACTCGCCGTGTACGTCCCGGTTGAGCCAGCGCCAGTCGGCCAGAACGGTCCTCAGGATGTGGCCGCCGTGCTCCAGACCGTTCTCGAAGGCCTTGGCGAGCATCGTGGCGCTCCCGTCCACGCTGACCACCTCGAAGCCCTCGTTCAAGAGCCGGACCGAGTGGAAGCCGGTCCCGGTCGCGACTCGAGTACCCTCTTGGCCCCGCGCTCCTTAAGCTGGCGGATAAAGAAGTCTCCCTCGCTCTCGGCCCGCGAGTCCCAATCTATAAGCTCGTCCCACTTCTCGACGAAGCTCTTTATGTACTCGATCCTGTAGTGGTCGGTCTCGCGAACCTCGACCGGATCCTCACCAAACGACTGCCGCTCTTGAGCGGTCACGGGTTTTCTCCCCTCTGGAGACAGAACATGGTGTTCCATGGTGATCTTCTCAATACCGGTAACCCCTACGCCCCCGAACCTCCCTCCGCCGTCGGGCACGTGCAACGCGACGGGAGATCGTTGGACGCCCCGTCCTCGTGATGCTCGTGTATGCGTCCGGCATGCGAAGCCGGGCGCGCCAAAAATGCCTCGCCGCTCTTATCGACGCGTTTTGCGCCCCTTATGCCCTCTTCCCTTCAAAGCATGGCGCATACTATACACGGGCCTGGAGCATGTGCAACACGAAAAAGTATTAAATGTCTGTTCAGTAACCTATCTCGGCGCGGGGATGCTTGCGGCAGACTTGCCGCGCAGCCGGGCCGGTATCTCCCCCGGATCCCTCGCCGCCACGGTGGCGGCGACTCGGACTTTGTGGGCGAAGGAGGTCTCCGCGCGGCGAGCGAAGACGTCGTATCCGGAGGCTTCTATCCGGTCGAGGATCGCGGCGTAGAGCTCCCTCGCCACGACGACCGGGTAACGGCAGCCGCGCGGGATGTACTTCATCCCCTCGTCGGCGACCTTGTAGAGTTCGCGCGCCCGGGCTATCTCGAAGCGCATGAGGGCGACGAACCTCTCGTCGATCACCCCGCGCCCGAGATCCTCCTCAGCGTACCCGAAGCTTCTCAGGTCTTCGATCGGCAGGTAGATACGCCCCCGCGCCCGATCCTCCCCGACGTCCCTCAGGAAGTTCGTGAGCTGCATCGCCACACCCAAAGCCTCGGCGTGCGGGGCGGCCGCCTCGCCCTTCGTCCCGACGACGCGGCACATCATCAGGCCGACGACGGCGGCGCTCCCGTAGGTGTACGCCTGCAGGTCCTCGTAGGCCGGGTAGCGGAAGACGTGGGTATCCATCTTCATGCTCTTCATGAACGCCGTGATGAGGTCCGTCCCGATCCCGCGCAGGAGCACCGTGTTGGCGAAGGCGCGCAGCACGGGGTTGGGGACCGGTTCCCCGGCGACCGCGGACAGGGTCTCGGCCTCAAAGGCCTCGAGGCCCACCAGCTGCTCCTCCAGGGAGGTGGAGCCGGGGTTGTCCACGATCTCGTCGGCGTAGCGCATGAAGCCGTAGAGCGCGTGGACGTGCGGCCTGACCTCGCTGGGGAAGAGGCTCGTGGAGAAGTAGTAGGTTCTGCTGTGGGCCTTGTGGATCTGGCGGCAGAGCTCGTAGCACCCGGCGAGGGAGAGGCCGGCGCCGCTCAAGGGTCCGTCCGCAACCGGATCCAGTCGCACGACCCTAGGCCCCGACCGGAGCCTTGAGACCGAGCATCTCCCGTCCCATGCGCCCGGCGACGAGCTTCGCCCCTATGGTCACCAGCGGCACCCCGGTGCCGGGACGCGTGCTCGCCCCGACGAAGTACACGTTCGGGACGGCCTTGGAGGCCATGGGCGGCCGGAAGTAGCCGACCTGGAAGATGCCGTGCCCGAGCCCGAACGCCGCCCCCTCTTCGAGGTTGTAGTCCGAGAGCCAGTCCTGTGGCGTCTTGACCCCCTCGTAGACGGCGTGGCGGCGGATGTCGGGGATGCCCGCGCGCTCCTCCAGGAGGTCGTAGATCTTCTCCTTGAACGCGGGCCCCTCGTGTTCCCAGTCGACGTTCTCGCCGAGGTGCGGCGTGGGGACGAGGACGTAGAGGGATTCCATGCCCTCGGGCGCGGCGTTCCGGTCCGTGCGCGACGGGACGTTCGTGTAGAAGGAGGGATCGTCCGGGAGGCGACGCTCCGCGAAGATCTGCCGGAAGTTCTCTTTGTAGCGCGACGAGAGGTAGACGTTGTGGTGCGAGACGTGATCCAACTCGCGGTCGAGCCCGAGGTACATCATGAACGACGAGGCGGTGTACAGAAGCTTCTCCCGCTTCCTCAGCTTGAACCGGAAGTCCCGGGCCCCCGCCGAACTCGGCAGGAGCTCGCGGTAGACGTACGGAAGATCCGCGTTCGCGAGCACCGCATCTGCCCCGACGGTCTCGCCGTTGACGCGCACGCCGTGCGCACGTCCCCCGTCCACGACGATCTCCTCGACCGAGCTTTCGAGGTTGATCTTCACCTCGAGGTCCGCGGCGAGCCGTCCCATCGCCAGGACGAGCTCGTACATGCCGCCCTTCGGGAACCACAGCCCGTCCTCCGCGAGCTCGGTGTAGGGGAGGAGGGCGTAGACCGCCGGCGCCTCGAACGGCGAGAGGCCGAGGTACATCGTCTGAAACGAAAAGGTTTGGCGGAGCTTGTCCGTCCTGAAGAAGCGGGAGACGGACTTGTAGTAGTTGTTCACGGCCTTTGTTTTGAGAAGGAGCTTGAGGTTGCGGGGGCCGAAGAAGTCTCCGGCCTTCTCGAAGTCCCGCTCCACAAACTCGCTGCGCCCCAGGCGGTACTTCATGCAGGCGTCCTCCATGAAGCGGTAGAAGCGGGGCGTCACGCCCGGCTCCACGCGCTCGAGCTCCGGGATGAGGGTGGGGAGGTTCGAGGAAACCTTTATGGAGTCGCCGTCGCCGAAGTGGACCCGGTAGTTCGGGTCGAGCGGCATGAGGTCGACCTCGTCGTCGAGGGTGCGGCCCGCCGCCTTGAAGAGGTCGCGGTAGACGTCGGTCATGAGGAGCAGGGTCGGGCCCGTATCGAAGGTAAAACCGGATTCCTCCAGGCGACCGACGCGGCCCCCGATCTGCCCGTTCTTCTCGAAGACCTCGACGTCGAAGCCCATCAGCCTGAGGCGTATCGCCGCCGCGAGGCCGCCCATCCCGGCGCCAATGACCGCGACCCGCTTCCCCGAACGCATCTCGCTCGTTGTGCTAGGCCCCTGTGTCGCAGTCAAATTAGCCCGCCCTTCGCCGCCGGTCCCGCCCGAAAAGGGCGATATATTGAGTATACCCGTGCGATCCTAGCAAACAGGTTCGCGCGAACGGGTAAAGGAGACCACAGGAGAGCGATGCGGACGGACACGATAGGGCGGGCGATACTCAAGGGCAAGGGCGCCGCGCGGGCGCGGGCCGGTCACCCCTGGATCTACCGCTCCGACGTCGCCGAGGCCGAGGGTGGAGCCGGCGACGTGGTCCGCGTCACCGACCGGGCCGGCCGCCTCCTCGGACGTGCCTTCTACAACCCCCAAAGCGAGATAACCCTCCGCATCGTCACCCGGGAGGATGAGGAGACGGACGAAGCCTGGTTTCGTGCCCGCATCCAGAAAGCCCTCGCCTACCGCGAAGGGCTGAAGATAGACGCCGATGCCTACCGCCTCGTCCACTCCGAAGCCGACGGTCTGCCCGGCCTCGTCGTCGACCGCTACGGCGCGTACCTCGTCCTCCAGATCGGCTCGGCGGCGGTGGAGCGACGCCTCGACTGGGTCCTCCCCGCCCTACAGGACGGTCTCGCCCCCACCGGCATCCTGCTCCGTGGCGACGCCGCCTCCCGCAGAAGGGAGGGCCTGGAGGTCGGAATACGGGTGCTCGCCGGCGAGGTCCCGGACCTCGTCGTGGCACGCGAGGGGCGCGTGCGCTACGAAGCCCGCCTCAAGACGGGCCAGAAGACCGGCTCCTTTCTCGACCAGCGCGAGAACCACGAGGCCGCCGCCCGGTACGTGGAGGGTGCCGAGAACGTCCTCGACGTCTTCTCCTACGCCGGAGGGTTCGCCCTGCACGCCGCGCAGGTGGCCAAAGGAGTAGAGGCAGTCGATTCCAGCGGGGGCGCCCTCGACGCCGCCCGGCGCAACGCGGAGATTAACGGCCTCGAGAACCTGACCTTTACCAGGGCGAGCGCCTTCGACCTCTTGCGGGAGCGTTCCGATCGGGGGGAGCGCTACGACGCCGTGATCCTGGACCCGCCCGCCTTCGCCAAGTCCAGGCGAGAGGCCCCAAGGGCGACGCGCGCGTACAAGGAGATCAACCTGCGCGCCATGAAGCTTCTCGCCCCTGGTGGGATCCTCGTTACCTGCTCCTGCTCCTACCACTTCTCGCGCGAGCTCATGGAGGACACCCTGCGCTCCGCCGCAGCCGACGCCGGCCGCACCATGCGCATCCGCGAGTGGCGCGGGCAGGCCTCCGACCACCCCGAGGTCCTCACGGTCCCCGAGACCCGCTACCTCAAGTGCGCGATCCTGGAGCGTGGGTAGGGGCTACTCGTACTGGACGGCCTCGACGATGTTCGTCCTCGCCGCGGAGCGAGCGGGGAGGAGGCCCGCGAAGACGCCGATAAAGAGCCCCGAGACGAGCGCCAACACCGCCGGGATCTCCGGGTAGTGGAAGACGACCTCGAAGCCTCCGGCGGAGGAGCCCAGGACGAAGAGGTAGCCGAGCAGGGAGCCAACCACTATGCCTACGGTGCAGCCTATGAGGCTTATGACGATGCCCTCGTCGATGATGAGGCGCCCGACCTGGAACCTCGTCGTGCCGATGGCTCTCAGGATTCCTATCTCCCGCGTACGCTCGAACACGCTCATGGACAAGGTGTTGACGACCCCGAAGGCCGAGACGGCGACGGAGACGCCCATGATGGCGTAGAAGAACACGTACTGGCGGTTGAAGTCGCTCTCTATCTGCTCCTTCCACTCGGCGTTGGAGTAGAGCGTGAGCTGCGGGTAGTCCTTCAGGACCGCCCCGACTTCCCTGCCGATCTCCCCCCGGTCGGCGCCGGGCTCGGCCCTTATGGCGAGAAACCCGTCCGCGTCCACCCCGAAGTCGCGAGCCATCGTCTCCTTCGAGACGTACACCCCGGTTCCGCCGGCGAGAATGTCGTTCTCGACCACCCCGGCGACACGATAGGTTTGCGTACCCCGGATGCCCTTCAGCTCCACCTCGTCGCCCGGGCCCAGGTTCCGCCTCTCGGCGAGTTGCTGACCCACGAGCGCCTCGCCCTCGCTCAGAGCGGCGAAAGCTTCGGCGCCGCCGTTTATGTTCAGGCGGAAAATCTCCGGGTAGCTCTCGTCCACCCCGAGAACGACGTTGACCTCCCGGCCGTCGCGCCGGATCGTGGTGGCGATGCCGGTCGTCTCCGCGACGCCGGGGACGCGGGAAACCTCCTCCTCAAGCCCCCCGGAGAAGGTGACGTCGAAGTCCGAGTTCGCCGGCTGAACGACGAAGTCGCTGCCCAGGGAGTCTTCGAGGTAGGTACGGATCGAGCCGAGGACGCTCCCGCCGAGGGCACTGAAGGCGACGACGAGCGAGATCCCGACCATCAGCGCCGAGGCCGTGAGCGCCGTCCGTCCCCTGTTGCGCGTCGCGTTTGTAGCCGCCATCTTCCCCTCGACCCCGAAGAGGAGCCTCAAGAAGGGCGAGAAGAGGGCGGAGAGTGGCCGGACGAGCGCCGGGATGATCAGCGAAACCCCGAGGAACGTCCCCACCACGCCCGCTATGCCCGACGCATACACGAGCCCGCTCAGCTCCGTAGAAAGGTTCTTCGCCAGGTAGTAGGTCCACGGCGCCCCGACCCCGACGAGCAGGAGCCCCAGGACCGGCAGGAGGCGCGAGCCCCTCGTCCGGCCCGAAGCGGCGGACCCGCCCGTGCGGGCGCGCATCGCCTCGACGGGGCTGACCCTCCCGGCGCGCAGGGCCGGGTAGAGGGCGGCGAGGACGGTTACGAGCAGGCCGACGACGACCGCCGCGACGATGGCGAAGGGGGAGAGGGAGAGCCCGGTGACCTCGAAACGGAAGGCGCGGCCGAAAAGGTAGACGAGGCCCCTCGCCATCCCGTAGCCTAAGAGGAGGCCCAGGACCGAGCCGATTATCCCGAGGATCGTCGCCTCCAGGATCACGGAGCGCGAGATCATGGCTCTCGTCGCCCCCAATGCCCGGAGCATCCCGAGCTCGCGCGTCCTCTCCAGGACGGTCATCGAGAGGGCGTTGAAGACGAGAAACGCGCCGACGAAGAGCGCGGTCCCGGCGAAGAAGAGCAGCGCGATCCTGAAGCCCTGAAATTGCGCATCGACCTGCGCCGTGCGCGTCTCGCTCCTCTCGGCCTGCAACCCCTCCCCGAGCCCCCGCTCCAGCCTGCCTTCGAGCGCGGCCACCGCCCCCTCGTCCGTCGCCTCGACGGCGATGCCCGTGATCTTGCCGGGCTTGTCGAAGACCCTCTGCGCCTCGGGGAGCGGCATCATCCCGAACGAGACCCCGCCGAAGGACCCGCCGGGAATCCGCAGAAGCCCCACGACCGTAAGATCGGTCGGCCCCTGGGCCGTCCCGATCCTGATCTCATCGCCCGGCCGAACCCCCAAGGACTCGGCCGAGTTGCCGTCCAGCGCGACCTGGGCCCCCTCCTCGGGGTACTCGCCCTCCGCGAGCTCGAAGCCCGTGGCGAGCGACGCGGTCTCCGGCTCGACCCCGAAGACGCGCATGCTCCGCACCTCCGGCAACCCTCGCTCGTCCACCCCTCCGAGCAGGAGCGAGGCCGATTGCGAGAGCCTGGGGGCCGCGGACTCCACGTCGGGCGTGGCGCGAACCTCCTTTAGAAGCTCCTCGTCGAACGGCCCGTTGCCGCCCGCCGCCGTCACCGTCAGGTCGGCGGCGCCGTAGGCGCGGGAGAAAAGCTCCCTGAACGCCCCCGACATGGTGTCCGACAGCGTGATCACCCCGAAGACGATCCCGACGCCCAGCACGATCCCGACCGCCGTCAGGAGCGTGCGCTGAAGCCGGGCGCCGAGGTTGCGCAGGGAGAGGTTGGAGAAACGCTTGAGCCTCATGGATGCTCCGAGTCTAGTTCATCGGGATTGATAGGCGTCCGGTGCTGGCCTACACTTCGCGCGTCCATGCGAACGTGGGAGAGGATCTGGAGGGCGGGATGGATCACGACGTAGGAGTCGTCGGGCGGGAGGACAGGCACTCCAGAATGGGGATCGCCTCGTTCGTCATCGCCATCCTGTCGATCCTGGGGATAGTCCTGTTCTTCGTCCTCATCTCCTCCGTAGCCTCGTCCCTCGTGGGCCCCGACCCCCAGAACTTCGACCCCAACAGCATCAGCCCGGACTCGCCGCTGGCGACGACCCTTTTCTTCCTTTCGCTGTTGTTCTTCGGCAGCGTGCTCATAACCGTCGTCGGCCTCGGGCTCGGGATCGCCGGCCTCGTCCAACGCCGCCGCAAAAAGCTTTTCGCGGCCCTCGGCACCACCCTCAACGGCCTCATAGTCCTCGGCGTCGTCTCCCTCATCCTGCTGGGCATCGTCCTCGGAGGCGCAACGGGGGCGTAACCGCTCAACGCCCATCCCGCGCCACGCCCGCATTTCCAGGTTATCGCCTGGAGGGGAAACGGCGCGCACCGGCCACGAGTCCGACGGGACAGGCAAGACCCTTGCCCGGGCACATCTGCTGGAGAAGATAGAGGCCCGGGAGGCAGGTATGCCTCGTTCGTAATCGCCCCATTCGCAACCGTAGTCGTTATGCCCGCCGTTCCTACCGGCGATTCCGTAGATGCTTTAGCCTGGGGCGAGCGGTGCCGGTGGAGCATGCACCCACAAGCCCCGCTGATACTCCTCGCTAATACAGGCCTCGTAGCTATCTCTACCTTCTCCCTCGGTGCTCGGCGTCTACGGGCTCATTCGGGGGCCTCGGAACAAGCCCCTCGCCGGGCCAGGAGCCCTCCTGGCGGACCGGATGCGTCCGTCGCAGAGGCCCTCGGCGTACTCGTCGACTTCGGTATCGTGACGCAGGCAGGATTACGACGCCCTAGCCCGCCGATTCCAGCGTCCTGATGCGCTCGAAGATCTCGTCGGCGTCCGGCTCGCGGGCCTCGTCCACGACCCTTCCGTCGGCTAGAAACACGACCCTATCGGCCACGGCCGCCGCCCGCGCGTCGTGCGTGACCATGACCACCGTCTGCCCGTAGCGGGCCGCTGACTCCCGCAGAAGCTCCAGCACCCCGGCGCCCGTCTTCGAGTCGAGGTTGCCGGTCGGCTCGTCGGCGAGGACGAGGTCCGGGTTGCGCACGAGCGCGCGGGCTATGGCGACCCGTTGCTGTTCGCCCCCCGAGAGCTCGTCCGGCCTGTGGTTCCGGCGCTCCTCCAGCCCCACGAGCGAGAAAAGCTCGTCGAGACGCTCCGCATACCTCGCGGTCCCCTCGCCGGAGATAAGGACCGGCAGCATCACGTTCTCCTCCGCCGTGAGCGTCGGGATAAGGTTGAAAAACTGGAAGACGAACCCCATCCTCGACCTCCTCAGGAGCGTGAGCTTCTTGTCCGAGAGCCCCGAGAGGTCCGTACCCCCGATCACCACCCGCCCCGAGGAAGGCTCCTCCAGCGCCCCGAGGATGTGCAGCAGGGTGCTCTTCCCCGACCCCGAGGGACCCATGATCGCGGCGAACTCCCCCGCCGCGAAACTTAGAGAAACGCCCTTCAAAGCCCGTACCGCCGTCGGCCCCGACCCGTAGACCTTCTCCAGGTCCACGACCTCGACCGCAACGTTGTTCGATCCCTCGCTCACACACCGAGTATAGCCGCGCGGAGGCGAAGCAAGGTGAAGCCGGATACGCAACGAGAATCGCGCCGACAAAAGCTCGCCGGCGCCTTCGGGATCAGGCGCGACCAACACCGGTCCGCGCTACGGTCTAGCCAGCGAACGGTGCCGGCGAGTACGCCGGAGACCATCCTCGTCGTCGGCGGAATGCTTGCGGTGAGCTGGCCTGCTCCGGCTCCCGGGAGTTTGTAACTCCATGACACTACTGTTAAACTAGCAAAGTAATCGAATAAGCCCCTGCTTTCCGGGCGGAGCCATCCGTTTGCGGGAAGCCGAACAAGACCGGAGGAGGCGCAAGATAGATACTTACGAAGTAATGCTCATAGTCATCCCGGAGCTCGACGAGGAGCAGGTCGAGAACACGGTGGCGCGTTTTCGCACCATCATCGAGCGGACGGGCGGCGAGGTCGGCGAGCAGAACAACTGGGGCCGGCGCAAGCTGGCGTACGAGATAGACCACCGCGCCGACGGTTTCTACTTCGTCGTGCAGTTCACCGCCGGCGAGCGGACGCTCGTGGAGCTCAAGCGCATCCTGCGCGTCTCCGACGACGTCCTGCGGCACATGATCGTGAAGCTCCCGCCGAACTACGCAAGCCGGACGCTCTCCGAGGAGACGGCCGAGGTCGCGGGCTAGCACCCCAACAAGAGGAGAACACAAGAGATGGGTCAGAGGAGAAGGAGCGGCGGCTCGCGCCGGGAGCGTCCGGTCAAGGCGAAGCCGTGCGTGTTCCACAAGGAAGACATAACGTACGTGGACTACAAGGACTACAACATGCTCCGCAGGTTCACGTCGGACCGCGGCAAGATCCGCGCCCGCAGGGTCACCGGGCTCTGCCCGCAGCACCAGCGCGAGGCCGCCGCGGCGATCAAGCGCGCCCGCGAGATGGCGCTCCTGCCGTACGTGGCCGGACAGTAGGGGGGTACGCCATGCAGGTGATCCTGAAGCAGGACGTAGAAAAGATCGGCCAGCGGGGCGAGATCGTGGACGTTAGCCGCGGCTACGTGCGCAACTTCCTCGTCCCGCGCGGCCTCGCCGAGGTGGCGACCGCCGCCAAGATGGAAGAGGCGCGACGCGAGATCCAGGAGGCCGAGGAGCGCGACCGCCGCATGGCCGAGCGCGCCGGCGAGGTGGCCGCGACCTTGAACAAGAGCGTCATCACCATCGAGGCCCGCACCGGGGAGGACGAGCGCATCTTCGGCTCTATCACCCCCGCGAACATCGCCCAGGCCATCGAGAGGGCCCGCGGCATCCGGCTCGACCGGCGCCGCGTCAAGCTCGACGAGCCCATCAGGACCCTCGGCACCCACCAGGTGCCGGTCCAGGTGCACGGCGAGATCGAGGCGAGCGTCAAGGTCATCGTCGTTCCCAAGCTGTAACGGGGCTAAAGCTCAGGTGTAACTTGGGCAGCAACCTAAACTAAAGCCTTAAGGACCCCGTCTTGTAACGGGGTCCTTTTTGGTCCATCCTTGGGAGTCCATGGAACGGAGTAGCAGGGGGAGGATACGAGGAGTACCGGCTGGCCCATCAGTGGGCCCGGCCGATGCTCGCGTGCCACCGCACGACCTCGACGCCGAGAGGGCGGTGATAGGGGCGATGCTCGTCTCGGAGGCGGCCGTCTCGGTGGTGAGCGAGCGCCTCCAGGACGGCGACTTCTACTCCGAGACGCACCGGGTCTTGTACAGGTGCATGATGCGCCTCGCCGAGCGCGGCGACCCCATAGACCAGCTCACCCTCGCCGGGGAGCTCCGCAACGTCGGCGAGTTCGACCGCGTGGGCGGACGCCAGTACGTCTTCCAGCTTGTCGAGAGCGTCCCGACCGCGGCGAACGCCGCGAGGTACGCGGAGATCGTGCGCGGCAAAGCGCTGCTACGGTCCGTCATAGACGCCGGCAGCCGCATCACCGAAGAGGCCTTCAACGAGCCCGAGGACGTCACGCAGGCCCTCGACGCCGCCGAGCAGCTTATCTACGGCGTCTCGAATCGCACCATGAAAGAGCAGCTCGCCCCCGTCTCCGAGCTCGCGCCGGGAGCTTTGGAGATGATTCAGAAGCTCTACGAGCAGGAGGGCGAGGTCACCGGCGTCGAGACGGGCTTCGAGGACCTCGACGGGTTGACGACCGGCTTCCACAAGAGCGATCTCGTGGTACTGGCCGCAAGGCCTGCAATGGGAAAAACCGCCATGGCGCTCAACGCTATCTGGCACGCGGCGGGGGTCAAGGGGTTGCCGGTTGCGATCTTTTCTCTGGAGATGAGCAAGGAGCAGCTCGTCCAGCGCCTCATAAGCCAGACGACGCGTATCAGGACGCAGGACCTCAGGAGCGGTAACGTCAAGGCCGAGGACTGGCCGAAACTCGTGCGCGGGGTGGCTGAGGTCGCGCGGGCGCCCATCTGGATCGACGACTCCGCCGGCGTGAACCTCATGGAGATGCGCGCCAAGACGCGGCGTCTGGCGTCGCGCCTCAACTCGCAGAGGGACGAGAACGGGGAGCCGGGACCGCCGCTCTCCCTTATCGTCATCGACTACCTGCAGCTTATGGTCGGCAACAGCCGCGAGAACCGCCAGCAGGAGATCGCGGAGATCAGCCGCGGCCTCAAGGTGCTCGCCCGCGACCTGGACGTTCCGGTATTGGCTATCGCGCAGCTCTCCCGTGCCGTCGAGCAGCGCCACGACAAGCGCCCACTCCTCTCGGACCTTCGCGACTCGGGCGCCATCGAGCAGGACGCGGACATGGTGATGTTCCTCTACCGCGACGAGTACTACAACCCCGAGTCCGACGACAAGGGCATAGCCGAGGTCATCGTGGGCAAACACCGTAACGGCCCCACCGGCAAGGTCCAGCTCGCCTGGCTCGAGCAGTACACCAAGTTCGCCTCTCTGGCGCGGCGTTAGCTTCGGAGCACCGGTAAGAAGTCGGTGCCCCGCAGGCGTGGCGCGAACTTACGCTATCGGATCGGGGCGCCCATCGCGTGGTAGCCGCCGTCTACGTGGATAAGCTCTCCGGTCGTCGCCGGCCACCAGTCCGAGAGGAGGCTCACGACCGCCTTGCCGACGGGCTCGGGGTCGGTGGTGCTCCAGTCCAGGGGGGCCTGGCGCCCCCACTCGCCCTCGATCTCCTCGAAGCCCGAGATCCCCTTCGCCGCGAGCGTCCTCAGCGGCCCCGCCGAGACGAGGTTGACCCTTATCCCCTTCGGCCCGAGGTCGCGGGCGAGGTAGCGCGAGGTGGATTCGAGCGCGGCCTTGGCGACGCCCATCCAATCGTAGGCGGGCCAGGCGATGCGGGCGTCGAAGTCGAGGCCGACGACGGAGGCGCCCGGCTTCATCAGGTCGGAGAGCCCCGCCGCCAGCGCCTTCAAGGAGTAAGCGGAGGTCTGCACCGCCGTCGCGACGGAGGGCCACTCGGCCGTCAGGAAGTTCCCGCCCAGGGCGTCCTCGGGGGCGAAGGCGACGGCGTGCAGGATCCCGTGTAGCGCGCCCCAGCGCTCCTTGAGGTCCTCGGCCACCGCCTGTATATCCTCGGGCTTGTTGACGTCGAGCTCCAGCACCGGGGGGTCTCCGAGGCGCTTCGCCGTCCGGGTCGTCAGGCTCATCGCCCTCCCGAAGCCCGTCAGCGCGATCTCCGCGCCCTGCTCCACCGCCAGTCGCGCCGCCGAATAGGCGATGGACCGCCGGTCCAGAACGCCCGTTACTAGCACCTTCTTGCCTTCCAACAGACCGGCCATCGAACCTCCCGGGGTGTTTGGTATCTGCAGGGTCCTTCCGCGCCGAAAACGCAGGGGCACAGTCTAGGGGAAGCGCGCCGGGCCCGCCAGAAGGCTTGTAGAAGGGCGGGGCTCTACTCCGACATCATCGTCGTCCCGCCCGAGAGCGAGTCGCGGTGGCGTTCGTAGATCGTGTTCACCTTCGAGCGCCAGGAGAGGAGGCTCTCGCGGCGACGGTCGATCTCCTCGGCGTGATCGTCGGCGACGTTCTGCTTCTCCATGGGGTCCTTGGTGAGGTCGAAGTACTCGTCTTCCTGGTTGCCAAAGTGATAGACGTACTTCTCGTTGTTCTTGATGCTCGTCAGGCAGGTCTGGTCGTAGAAGCAGGAGGCGTAGACGGCCCGGTCCATCGGGAGCGGGCGGACGAGCGAGGAGCCCGGGTAAGTGCCGCCGACGACGCCGTAACCCAGAAGGTCCAGCACCGTCGGCATGACGTCGAGCTGGCTTGTGGGCGGGATGACGCGCATCCCGTTCTGGAAGCGCTGCGGGTCGTGAATGAGGAGCGGTATCTTGATGCCCTCCTCGTAGATTGTGTTGTCGTGCTGGCGCCGCCCGTGCTCGCCGAAGCCCTCGCCGTGGTCGCCGTAGAGGACGAAGATCGTGTTCTCATAGAGCCCCATCTCCTTGTACTGGTTTATGAGGTTCTCCAGAAAGTGGTCCTGGTAGTAGATCGTGTTGAGGTAGCGGTTGAGCTCCTCGTCCTCGGCGAAGTCCTTGAAGCCGTAGCGGCCCGGGGTCTGGTAGTCGTGGTGGACCGTCACCGTGAGGTACTCGGCCACGAACGGCTTGCCCCGCTTTTTCTGCTCCTCCAGCCACTTCTTGCTCGGCTCGAGCATGATGTCGTCCTCGTAGCCGAAGTAGTTCGCCTGCTCGAAGCCCTCCTTCGGCAGCGCCTCCAGGGGATAAAACTCCTCGTAGCCGAAGTTCTTCGCGATCTGGGGACGGTTCTCGAAGTCCTGGGTCGCCGACTGGAAGAAGACGGAGTCGTACCCCTGCTCCGTCAGAAGCTCGGGCAGGCAGCGCGCGGGGATACCGTTCGGCTCGGCCTCCGTGATCGACCGGACGAGGTTGGGGGTCACCCCGCAGTTGACGGCGGTGATCGCCTTCGAGGTGTGGGGGACGACGGTGTAAGCGTTCTCGGCCATGAGGCTCTCGGCCGCGAGCTTGTCCATGAACGGCGTCGTCTTCAGGTCCTCGTTGTACGGGGTGGTCGACCGCGCCCGGGTGGATTCCAGGTGGATAAACACCACGTTGCGCTTCTGCGTACCCACGTTCTCGACCAGGGAGGCGTCCGTCGGCAGGTCTTCGGCGGCGAGCTCGGTTTCAATCTCCGGGCTCGTCTTCTCGAAGTCCGGCTCGGTGAACTCCGTGACGACCATGTTCGCCAGCGGGTCGCGGGAGAAGGACTTGCTCGACCCGGTAACGGCGGGCAGCAGGGAGAGCACGCCGAGGAATAGCGCCAGAAGGGAGATCGCGATCGGGGCGAACCGGACCCTGCCGGCGGTCTCGACGGGGACGTGCAGCCGCGAGCCGAAGAGGCCCGTCAGGAGAGCCGGCCCCGCTATGGCGTAGAAAATCACCACGGACATGAGCAACCAGTGCAGCGTGGTGGTCTCGTTCGCGATGACGCCCTGTATGTCTCCCCAGGATCGGAGGGACTGGGCGATAAGGTCGTAGTCGAGGACGGAGCCCGTGGTCTTGTAAAAGAAGTGAGCGCTCGTCGCGATCGCCGCGATTAGCATCGCCGAGAGGTGGAAGAGCGCGAGCACCACCCACCGGCCGATCCCGCGCCGCAGGAGGGCGAAAAGTCCTACCCAGAGCGCCGCGTAACCGAGGTTGAAAAAGACCTCCGAGCGCACCTGATCCAAAAACTCCAGAGGCCCCACGGGGCCGGGAAGCCCCAGCACGCGCGACGCTTTGAGACCTACGTTGTATATGGCGAGCGGCACGAGCAGGCCGAGGAGATAAATCCAATCCTCACGGGCCAGAAGCGCGCGCAAACCACCCGCGGCCCTCGTTTCGCTTAATCTCCAGATCATAAGGCCGAGATTTTAACAAACAATTTACGACCTACGGCCATATATGACATATCTCTACATAACGATACAATTCCGAGCTTCGACCACCGACCTCCGCGCAACTCGTATGCCCGAAAGGAGCGCACCACCTTGTCCGACTGGGAAGATCTGGCCTCCTTCCTCGCCGCCCTCGACGACGAGGACCGCGGACGTTTCTCCGCCCACGCGGCCCTGGATCTGCCCGAGGGCGAAGCCGAGGGCATCCTCCGTACGCTCCGTACCTACGCCGACGCAAGCGGTGACGCGAGCCCGTCCTCCCTGCTCGCGACCACCGGAGCGCAGGCCGGTGCGGCCGGCGAGTTGGATCTGGCCGTCACCCTGGGGCGCGCCGCCCTGGACCTGGCGGAGAAGCCGGAGGACCTCGGGCTCGCCCACGTCTGCCTCGCCCAGACGCACTTTCGTCGCCGCAGAGATGGGGAGGAGCTCGCGCGCTTCGTGGAGCACTGCCGGGCGGCGATCTCGGCCGGACACGCGGGCACGTTCTGCTACGAGCGTCTCGCCGTCCTCTATGAGTACAGGGGCGAAAGGGAGGAGGCCGAGGAGGTTTGTCGCCGTGCCGTCGAGGTCTTGAGCGCCGCCGGGGACGACCGCTCCGTGGCCCGGTTCCGTAAGCGTCTGGAGCGGCTTTCGAGGCGTTAAGCCAACGGCCCGGAGGGGCCGGCGGTCCGCTCGCTCACGGCCCGCGTTGACCGTGGCCCCGCCGATGACTATCCTGCACCCATGACCCTCCGAAGGTCGGGCGGATTGTCATCGGCGGGGCGCGGGTATCCTTCGCGTATAGGGGGACCGCCGAGGTGCCGCCATGAGGCCCGGAGGGACGTTGTGGATGAAGGGGAAGGGAGAGCTATGAGTGAGGAACAGCAGAACGGCCAGGAGAACCTCGCGGAGCGCAGGTACGAGCCGCCTCAGGGCTTCGCGGAGAATGCCATAGTCAACGACCCGTCGGTCTACGAAAGGGCGGCCCAGGATCCGGATGCCTTCTGGGAGGAGTGCGCCCGGGACCTGCACTGGTTCAAGGAGTGGGATCAGGTCCTCAAGTGGGATCCGCCCGAGGTCCAGTGGTTTGTCGGCGGCAAGACGAACGTCTCGTACAACTGCCTCGACAAGCACATAGAAGAAGGCAGGGGCGACAAGGCCGCCTTGATCTGGGAGGGCGACGAGCCCGGCACCACGAGGACCTACACCTACAACGAGCTCGCGACCGAGGTAAGGAAGTTCGCCAACGTCCTCAAGAACCTCGGGGTCCAGAAGGGCGATCGGGTGGGCATCTACCTGCCCATGATCCCGGAGGTCGCCATCGCGATGCTGGCCTGCACCCGCATCGGGGCGCCCCACTCGGTCGTCTTCAGCGCCTTCTCGGCCGGGTCCCTGCGCGACAGGCTCAACGACGCCGAGGCCAAGGTCCTCGTCACGGCCGACCAGACGCCGCGCGGCGGCAAGAACAACCCCCTCAAGCAGGCCGCGGACAAGGCGCTGGAGGACTCTCCCAGCGTCGAGAACGTGGTAGTAGTCAAGCGCACCGGCGCGGACGTGCCGATGACCGACGGGCGCGACCACTGGTGGGACGACGTCATGAGTTCGGCGAGCGACGAGTGCCCCGCCGAGGAGATGGACTCCGAGGATATGCTCTACGTCCTCTACTCCTCGGGCTCCACCGGCAAGCCCAAGGGTATCGTGCACACTACCGGCGGCTACCTCACGCACGTCAAGGCCACCACGAAGATGGTCTTCGACCTCAAGGAGGACGACATCCACTGGTGTACGGCCGACGTCGGCTGGGTGACCGGTCACTCATACCTCGTCTACGGGCCGCTCGCCAACGGCGCCACGACCCTCATGTACGAGGGGGTGCCGACCTACCCGGCCAACGACCGCTTCTGGGACATCGTCGAGCGGCACAAGGTCACCGTCCTGTACACGGCGCCGACCCTCATTCGCGGCCTCATGAAGTTCGGTACCGATCCCCTCCAGAACCACGACCGCTCCTCCCTGCGGGTCCTCGGGAGCGTGGGCGAGCCGATCAACCCCAAGGCGTGGGTCTGGTACTACGAGAACGTCGGCGATAGTCGCTGCCCGATCGTGGACACCTGGTGGCAGACGGAGACGGGCGGGATCTTGATCACCCCGCTCCCCGGCCTCACCACCACCAAGCCCGGCAGCGCGACCTTCCCGTTCCCCGGCGTCTTCCCGGGCCTCTATGACGAGGAGGGCAACGAGGTCGAGGGCGCCGGTTCCGGCAACCTCGTCATAAAGCGCCCCTGGCCCGGCATGCTCAGGACGCTCTACAAGGACCCCGAGCGCTACCGCGACACCTACTTCAACACGTACGGTCCCGAGATCTACTTCGTCGGCGACGGGGCCAAGCGCGACGAGGATGGCTACTACACCATTACCGGCCGCGTCGACGACGTGATGAACGTCTCGGGCCACCGCGTCTCGTCGGCCGAGGTGGAGAGCGCGCTGGTGAGCCACCCGGCCGTCGCCGAGGCCGCGGTCGTCGGCAAGCCCGACGAGGACAAGGGCCAGGCGATCTGGGCGTACGTGATCCTCGAGGGCAACCGGGAGACGAGCGACGAGCTCATGAAGGAGCTCCGAAACCACGTCCGCTCGGAGATAGGGCCGACGTCGAGGCCGGATCAGGTGGTGGCGGTCGACGACCTGCCCAAGACGCGCAGCGGCAAGATCATGCGGCGCATCCTCAAGAAGATCGCCGAGGGCGACGAGAACGTGGGCGATACCACGACCCTTGCCGACCCGTCGGTGGTCGACGCCCTTCAGAAGCAGGCCTCGGCCCAGACGTAAGCCAAACAATACGAAGCAACGGAAGGGGCGGGGTTCTTTCACCCGCCCCTTTTTCGCGCCGTCGTACAATATCCTTGTCATTCCATAGATAAGGAAGGTTTCCCATGGCGCTGAACACCTCATACGGCTCGCGACGGGGTGCTGCGGCTTACGCCCTGCCCGACGAGCGCGCCGGGTTTATCCGCAGGACTTACGCCCACCTCGCGGGGGCGATCCTCGCCTTCGTGCTGCTGGAGATGGCGATCTTCGCCACGCCAGCCGTAAGGGACACGCTCGTCGGTCTCCTGACTCAGAGCTGGCTGCTCACCCTCGCGTTGTTTATCGGGGCCTCGTGGGTAGCGGACCGCTGGGCACGCTCCGATGCCTCGCGCGGCCTGCAGTACGTCGGGCTCGGTGTATACGTGGCCTTGCAGGCGCTCATCTTCGTGCCGCTGCTGTACGTAGCATTGTTCTACGTAAACGACCCGACGCTGATCCCTACGGCGGGCATCATCACGGGGGCGCTGTTCCTCGGGCTCACGGCAATCGTTTTTACTACGCGAGCGGACTTCTCGTTTCTGCGCGGCGCGCTCGTCGTCGGCTCCCTCGTGGCCCTGGGCCTCATAGTGGCGAGTTTACTCTTCGGGTTCAGCCTCGGCGTCATCTTCTCGGTAGCGATGGTCGGACTCGCCGCCATCTCCATTCTGTACAGCACCTCGAACGTGCTCCATTACTACCGGACCGACCAGTACGTCGCCGCCTCGCTCTCGCTCTTCGCCGCCGTCGCGCTGCTCTTCTATTACGTCGTCCGCATCCTTATCGCCATGAGGAGGTGAAGGCGACGTACGCACCGGGGTGCTCGTCGGCGCTCCGGTGCGTATACATGGGGAATCGCGGACTTGTTTTTCCCGCGCTGTAGTAAAATAAGGTCAAGAAAAAGCCTCTTCCAAGGAGAAGCGAATGCTCGGTTTTTACCTGGTGATGGGCCTCGGACTACTGATTTCGGCGCTGGCCGGGGTCTGGGTCAAGAGCTCGTACTCGAAGTATTCCAAGCAGAGGAGTTACAGCGGGATGACGGGGGCAGAAGTCGCCCGTACCATTCTCGACCGTAACGGCCTCACGAACGTGCGCGTCGAGCCCGTGGCCGGCCAGCTCACCGACCACTACGACCCGAGCAGCAAGGTCGTCAGGCTCTCGGAGGGCAACTTCGCGCAGAACTCGATCGCGGCGGTCAGCGTCGCGGCTCACGAGGTCGGGCACGCCATCCAGGACGCCACGGGCTACCTGCCCATGAAGGCCCGCGCGGGGCTGTTCCCGGTCGTGAACTTCAGCAACCAGCTCTTCATGCCGCTGCTCTTCGGCGGCTTCCTCATGGGGGGCCTCAGCGGCCAGGGCGGGCTGGGTACGACGCTGATCCAGATCGCGGCCGTCCTGTTTATCGCGGTCTTCGCCTTCCACGTGGTCACGCTGCCGGTGGAGATCAACGCCTCCACCCGGGCCTACGGCCTCCTGACCCGCTACGGCATCCTGTCTCACAACGAGGCCGGCGGCACGAAGCGGGTGCTGACGGCGGCGGCCTTCACGTACATCGCGGCGGCGCTCACCTCGCTCCTGACGCTCGTCTACCTGCTCCTGGTGAGCCGGGACTAAGCACGGACAAGCGAGACGCCGTAAGGGGCGGGTCCTCCGGGGCCCGCCCCTTTTTCGTGCCGCGAGACGGCGTGGTACCGCTCCTGGCTAGCTTCCTTGTCGGGTTCTCGACCGGGGGAGTCTTCTTGGTCGAGATGGCGGGGCTGGCGGCCATCCCTTGCCTACCTCAAAGGTTGTTATCAACGACGCACGGGCCGGTGCGAGGCGGCTTCTCTTCCGTTCTTCGCCGCCTCGCCGTGTTCACTAGTACGTGTCGAGGTCTAGTTCTGTCCTCGACGCCGACCGTGCGGTCGGGGACTTGTCCGGGTAGTAAAAGACTTCGCGCAGCTTCCGGGGACCCGTTGTAAAATAGCCGCCGTATGGAGGAGATAAAGCGCATAACCAAGCGTCGCCGCAGGCTGCGCAGCGTAGGGGAGCCGCATCCGTGGGAGCCCCGGCACATGAAGCTGTCGAACACGCGCTTCGCGGAGACGATCGGCGAGGCCGGCGGCAGGCGCAACGTCGCGCTCGGGGTGATACGCCACCTGTGGCGTGCGCCGGTACCGTTCGTCGGCTTCTACCCTCCCGAGGGCCAGAAGGTCACGGAGGGCAGGTTCTACACGCCGGCTCCACCGAAGCTCGTCGACGATACGGAGTACCTCGCGGGCGTGGAGGCGCACAAGAAGGTCTACGCCGCCGACCTGCGGGCGACGATGCTCTCGTCCGGAAACCTTCCCGGCTACTTCGAAGTGCCCACCGACGAAGGTTGGAGCGTTGTCGTAGACCTCCCGGAGAAACGCCTGGAGCTCACGGACGCATGGGACTTCGGGACCAGCGTGGGGGTGGTCGGGAACCTCGAGCCCTTCGTCTGGGCGTACAGGCGGTGCGGGTTCTGCATCCTCACCATCTTCGACAAGGACCTCGGGGAGATTCGGGACGACCTTCTCTTCTTCGCCAAGCGCAAGGGCGTTGAGTTACGGTGGGACCGCAAGGCGGCGTGAACACCCCGCAAGCTGCGGAAACTGGCCGGGAAACCCCGCTCCCTGCGACCGTTAGCGGGGTTCGGGTATCGGGTATAATATGTGTTACATCCCTGGGTCTGGAGGAGAGGTTCGGGGACGGGAGGATGTCTTCGAGGAGAGAGGTGAGCAGCACGCATGCTTAGGCACGACACCGGGAGCTTCGCGGCGGACTCGGCGCCTGTGGGTTTCGGTACCGAAGACTTCGAGAAGGCGGGGATCAGGGTCGCCGAGCGGCGCTTCAGGGCCAAGGACACCATCTTTACGCCGGGCGATCCCGACGACCAGCTCTACTTCGTGATCGAAGGGACGATCCGGCTCTACAAAATCTACGGCGACTACAAGGAGGCCACCACCGCGCTCCTCAAGGACAGGGGCGTCTTCGGCAAGCTGAGCCTGGTGGAGGGCCGCTGGCAGGACGTCTTCGCCGAGGCCGTCAGCGACGTGCGGGTGGCCGCCGTCCAGAAGGCGACGATCACCGAGGTCATCAAGCGACATCCGGATTTCGCCGTCAAGCTCTTCTCCTCCTTCTCCGAGCGCCTCAGGCAGTCCGACGAGGTTATAGAGAGCCTCCTCCACCGCGAGGTCTCGACCCGCCTGGCGACGCTTCTGCTAAACCTCGGCGAGCGCTTCGGGGAGCAGAACGGGGTTGGGACACAGCTCGACATGCGCCTCACCCACCAGGACCTCGCGAACATGATCGCCTCCACCCGAGAGGCCGTCTCCAAGGTGATGAGCGAGTTGCAGCGCGAGGGCGCCATCAAGGTGGAGAACCGCAAGATCGTCCTCGTGGACAAGGACGCCCTCGCTGAGCACTCTGGCCCCTCCGGCCTCTCCGTGGACGGCCAGCTCTCCATCTAAGCGGTAAGTCCCTCCATACGCCTCGCGAAGGATTCGTTCCGACGATCCTTCGTCCGTACTACGTGGGTGCGTTCCATGCCGAGGACGCGAAGCTCAGCGTCCGCGCTGGCTGGTTGGTCGCACCGGTGTCCTAGAATGAGGGCGTGGAAGGACGGGGCGGGAAGACGGGGCTCGGTAGGACCGAGCGGTTGCTTCTAGCCCTGTACCTGTGGGCACTTCTGCTCCTCGGGATGTTGACGGTTGGGGAGCAGGGGATTACCTGGGACGAGCCGAACTACTTCGGCTCCTCGTATTCTTACCTGTCCTGGTTCGGGCACGTTCTGACGGAGCCGGCGGACTGGTGGAGGTCCATCGACCGCTTCTGGGAGCCGAGCCACGAGGCGCCGCCGTTCTTCAAGCTCTGGGCCGGGTTGTTCGCGGGGGGTGCGACGCTCCTCGTCGGTACGGAGGATCTGGGCGCGATCGGGGACGGCTATCGGATCGGCTCTTACGTCCTTTTCCTGCTCGCGACTTACGCGGCGTTTCGGTTTGTGCGTTGGGAGTTCGGGGCCGTAGCGGCGTGGGGGGCGGCCTTTGGCATGCCCCTGATCCCGGCGCTCTTCGGCTTCGCCCGTCTCGGGCAGCTCGACGGGGCCGTGGCCTCGATGTTCCTCCTCTCGGCGCTCGCGACGTTCCGGATGCTCACGCGTGGTGGGAGGGGGCGCGCCGTGTGGTCCGGCGTTCTGCTGGGGCTCGCGTTCGCCACCAAGGTCAACGTCTTCCCCCTCGTCCTGGCCGCCCTTTTGTGGGTTCTGGTCTACGAGCGTGGGGGAGACCTCCGGGTGGCCTTGCGGAGGCTCCTCGCCAGCTTCGGGATCGGTGCCCTGACCTTCTTTGCGATATGGCCGTGGCTGTGGCGGGAGCCCGTGGGGCGGCTGTGGGGGTATCTGACTTGGGCGGGCGGGCTGCAGGACGAGCGCTTTGCCTACTACCTCGGGGAGTGGTGGGCGGGGGCGCCGTTCCATTATCCGATCGTGGCGCTCCTAGTCTACGTGCCGATCGTGGTGGCGGTAGCGGGGGGCTGCGGGGTCTTCCGGATGCTCCGCGAGGCTTGGAGGCCCGCGGCCGGTTGGATCCTGCTGCACCTCGTGTTCGTCCTCGCCGTGGCGGGGTCCGGGCTCGTGCCGATCTACGGCGGGCCGCGCCAGTTTCTCACCGCCTTCCCGCTCTGGGCGGTCTGCGCCGGCGTAGGCCTCGGCTGGGTGGCCTCCCGGCTCCGACTGCGTCGACCGGCTGTGCCCGTCGCGCTCTACTGCGCCCTCGCTCTGCCCGGCATAGCGTGGACCGGAACGGAGAACTCACTCGAATATTACGGGGAGGCGGTAGGCCTGATCCCCGGCGCCCAGGTTCTGGGCTTCGAGACGACGTACCTGGCGGACACTTACAAACCCGCCGTCGCTTACCTGAATGAGGAGGCCGGTGAAGGGGCGACGGTCTACGTTCAGGCGGGTACCTTCGCCGTTCTGGAGGCGTACCGCAGGACGGGCGAGCTGCGCGAGGACCTTCGGCCGGCGTACCTTGCACCGATAGCGCCCGAGAAGTACACGGTCGACGACGAGCCTAGAGGCGGCTCCTTCTTCCTCTTCCTGCCCCGTCAATCCATATACACGAACGGGATGCTGGAGCTGGAAAAGAAGCCGCCCCTCTACGCCTATGAGAGGGGTGGGGTGCCGCTCGTGAAGGTCTACTCCGGCGAGGCGGTGGGGGAGACGCTCGGGGTTCGGGGCGCTCCGGAGCCGCGGGAAGTCGGGCTAGGGAACGCGCTCGTCGCCGGCGGGCTCTTCCTGATCGTGCTCCACCGTCTCTTCAGGGCGCAGAAGCAGCAGGGCGAAGAGGGGGAGGAGTAGCGCGTTTCGCGCCGAGAGCATGGCGGTGAAGTACGGCAGGTTCTCGGAGATCGCCCAGTACTGCTCGTTGATGGCGGTGGTCAGGCCTATCGCCGCGAGGTACAGCGCCCAGACCGCACGCCCGTGCCTCAGCCCACCCAATGCCGTGACGAGCGCGAGGAGGGGGAGCGGCCAGAGCAGGAAGTGCGGGCTCAAGACCTTGCCGAAGACGGCGAAAGCGAACGTCGCCACCGCGGCCGCCCGCAGGGCCCCGGTCCTCGGGGCCCGCCGCGAGCCCCGGTAAGGGACCAGCAGGGCAACGCCGACCGCGAGGAGTTGCAGGGCGCCGAAGAGGCCGACCAGGACCTCGCCGAGCGGTCCGATCACGTTGAAGCTCCCGTAGGAGCGGACCACCTCCGCCCCCGGCAGCAGGAGCAGGACGTTCGCGGGGAGGCTCTCGATCATGGCGGGCCGGTCCGCGTGGTAGCCGAGAAACGAGAAAGTATCCGGGCCGAACGCCAGAACGCCCCAGAGCACCCCGGCCGCGAAGACGACCGCCGCGACCGCCCACCGCTTCAGCGTCTCCAGAAGGCCGCTACCGAAGGCCAGGGCCGGCGCCGCGACCATCGGGTAGAGCTTCAGGGCACCGCCGATACCCCACATAACCGCCGCCCACGTTCCGCGTCCGCGCAGGAGAAGGTAGGCCCCAACGGTTGCGGCGGCGACGGGGGCGAGGTCGTGGCGTATGAAGGGGAGGCGCCAGAAGAGGAGGAAGCCGACGCCGTAAAGAACTACCGCCCTGCGGTCCACGCGGGAGAGGACGTACAGGATGGTCCAGTCCAGGAGGAGCATCTCGACCCCGAAAGCGGTCGCGTAGGCCTTCGCGCCGGTGCTCGCGAGGCCGGGCAGGAGGAGGACGGGGAGGCTCAGGGGCGGGTATTCGTAGGGGAAGCCGGAGTAGGGCGTCTCCCCGACGAAGATGCGCTGTGCGTAGGCTCGGAAGATCTCGAGCTGAAACGCGGGTTCGCGGGCATCACTAGAATACAGGTAGAGCGTGACGGCGAGGAGCACGAGGGCATGGCCCAGGGCGAACAGGACGAAGAGGGGGTCCGGGTGGCGGTCTCCGCGTTCTTCGCGCACGACGCGCATTTTCTCAGACCCTTCGAGAAACTTTATGGGCGGGGCAGCGTATAAACTTATCGAGATGGAGCACACGGCCAACATGACGGTGGGGGGTTGGCGGGAGAGGGTCAAACGCCTCTCCGTCGGCCGCGCGCGCCTCTCGGACAACGAGCTCGTGACGCGCTCCCTGAAGGGGGACGTCCGCTCGTACGAGGAGCTCGTCAGGCGCTACGAACGCCTGGTCGGTCGCGTCATCTACCCCTACGCCGGCCGCGACGCCGCCGTCGAGGATCTGACTCAGGAGACGTTTCTCAGGGCCTACGACCGGTTGAGCACCTTCAATCCCGAGTACCGTTTCAAGACCTGGCTTCTCGCCATCGCCAACAACCTCGGCATCGACACGCTCAGGCGCCGCAGGGACGTGGTCGAGTTTAACCCCGACCTGCACGGTCGGGTCACGCGGGGCCCCGAGGCCGCCGCCGCGCAGGCCGAGCTCTCCAGGAGCGTGCAAGACGCCGTGATCTCGCTGCCCGAGGCTTACAGCGTCCCGCTGGTCCTGCGCTACGCAGAGGGACTCTCCTACGCGGAGATAGCGGAGATCGTCGGGATAAGCATCCCGGCCCTCAAGAGCCGCCTCTTCCGCGCCCGCAACATGCTGGCCGGCAGCCTCGAGGACGAGAGGCCCAAGGGTAACGCGGTCCGATGAACGAGCAAGGCCCGAACCCCAGTGCCTGCGACCACGAGCTGGTCTTCGAGCTCGCCGACGGGGGGCTCGAAGGGGAGACGGCCGCCTCCCTCCGCGGCCACCTGCAACGCTGCCCCGAGTGCCGCGAGCTCTACGAACGCGAGCTCGACCTGAACGCGTACCTCTCTTCCCTTACCTTCCCGGAGCCGCGCTCCTGTTCCGTCCACAGGGGGGTGGCGATGGCGTTGCCGACGCGTTCGTTGTCCGCGCGCCTGTTGTGGGCCGCGCTCGCCCTGACGCTCCTCGGCCTCGTGTTCGTCTACCTCGAGCTCAACGGGGCGCAACCCTTGATCTTCGCGGCCGGCGTCCTCGCCGCCGGATGGGGTCTGGTCCTCGGGTCGACCGACGTGGCGCACACGCTCCTCGCCGCCGCGGGCTCGACCATACTCCTCGTACTGGCCGTGGGCGCCCTCGTGGACCTGCTTATAGCGCTCGCGTTCGTCTCCGTGCACCGGAGGCGCCGGGCGCGAGAGGCATGAGGCCCGCCGGTACCGTACTGCTGCTCCCCGCGCTGCTCGTGGCGTACCTCGTCCATTCGGCGTCCCCGGCGCAGGCCCTGGCGCTCGAGAAGGAGATCTTCGGGGAGGTGGTCGTTGAGGAGGGGGAGGTCGTCGACGAGGTCTCGACGGCCTGGGGCGACGTCGTCGTGCACGGGCGCGTCACGGGGGACGTCCACTCGGGATTCGGAGACGTGACCGCCGAGGGGCCCGTAGGGGGCGACGTCGAAGCCGGCTTCGGGGACGTCCGCGTGGACGGCCCGGTCGGCGGCGATGTGAAGGCCGGATTCGGGAGCGTGTTCCTGGAGCGCGGCGCCCGCATCGGGGGCGAGGTGGGCCTCGGGTACGGCGCGGTAAAGGAGCAGCACCCCGACGCCAGCGTGGGAGGAGAGGTGCGGACGGCCGACATGGCCGACGACGAGTCTTCCGAGTCCGGCGCTTCCCCCGGCGCCATCGCGAAGGGCGTCGCGACGCTCGGGTTCGCCGCGGCGGCGTTGCTGCTCGCCGTCGTCGCGCCCCGGCCGCTCAGGGCCTCCGCCCGGCGCCTCGAAGCGTCACCGGGCTGGGCCCTGGCCGTCGGCGTCGCCTCCGTACCGGTGCTTATCGTCGGTTCGGTCTTGCTCGCCCTCAGCGGCGTGGGACTCCTGCTCCTCCCCCTCGTGTGGCCCGCGTACCTCGTGCTCGTGCTCTTCGGGGCGATCGTCTCCGCGTATTACCTGGGGAGCAGGGTCGTGCTCGCCACCGGACGCTACCGTGCCGGCGACACCCTGGCCGCCATCGTCGGTGCCCTGATAATCTCGGCGCTCTCCCTGATCCCCATCCTCGGCGGCCTCCTGCTCGCCGGCCTCGTCCTGCTCGGCACCGGCGCGGCCCTCTCCGCCCTCGTCTCCCGGCGCCGTCCCCTGATATCCCCACGCCCGACCTACGCCTCTTACGAGGACTACTCCAAGGCTCACCGCGAAGAAAGCCCCTAGGCGCGCCGGCCGGGCGTGCCCGACCGGCGCGGTGCCCGCTGTTGCGTGGCAAATCGGGAGACCCCTATACTGCCCGTGGGTGGGTATGGCGGCCCTGCCGGCGGCAGCCGGAGTGGTGGTGATAGGGAGAGGTGGCAGGCCCGTACCCCGGGAATAAGGGAACGGACCCGTCTCTTTAGGGTCCCGTAGGGAAAGGACCTCGATTTGGAGAGAGCGTGGACGTGTAGCCCGAGATTGCTGCTACCCGCGGCGATACTTACGACCCTGCTCCTGATGGCGGGTTGCGGCGGCGGTGGCGGCGGCCAGGGTAGCGGAGGAGGTGGCGGAGGCGGCGGGGCCGAGGGTAAGAACCTCGTCGTCGGCTACGATCAGGAGCCGGCGATCCTCAACAACTACGTCGTGGGCGGCGACCTCGTGGCGACCGTCGACACCACCGCCGGCATCCTCCAGGCACCCGTGGAGCCCAACCCCGACCTCGAGTTCTCCCCGGAGTTGGCCGAGGAGGTGCCGAAGGTGGTGAGCGAGGACCCGCTGGTGATCGAGTACAAGCTCAGGGAGGGCCTGAAGTGGTCCGACGGCAAGCCCCTGACGAGCGCCGACGCGAAGTTCACGTACGAGCAGATCATGAACCCCGACAACCAGATCATCACGCGCATCGGCTGGGAGAAGGTCGAGAAGTTCGAGACCCCCGACGAGCGGACGGTGAGGCTCAGCTTCTCCGAACCCTACGCGCCCTGGCGCGACATGCTGGTCGACGAGATCCTGCCGAAGCACGTCTACGAGGGGAAGGACTTCAACAAGGACCTGAACAACGAGGTCGTGGGGAGCGGGCCTTTCCAGCTCAAGGAGTGGAAGAAGGGCGAGAGCCTGACGTGGGAGCGTAACCCGAACTACTGGGGGAAGAAGCCCGCGCTCGACACCGTGACGTTCCGCTTTATTCCCGATACCAACTCGCTGACGGCGGCGTTGCAGTCCGGCGAGGTTGGCTTCATCACGCCGCCTCCCGATCTCGGCCTGATCGAGAAGCTCGAAGGCATAGATGGTGTCAAGGTCGACACGAAGTTCGGCACCGAGTGGGAGCACATCGCCTTCAACACCGAGAAGGTGGACAACCTCAAGCTGAGGCAGGCCATCGCCTACGGCATCGACCGCAAGCAGATTATCGACGAGATCCTGCCGGGCCAGGCCCGCGAGTTGAACAGCGTCGTGGTCCCCGAGCAGGAGGAGTACTACACCCCGGCCTGGGAGGGCTACCAGTTCGACCAGGATAGGGCTCGCCAGCTTGTCGAGGAGGCGAAGGCCGAGGGCGCGCAGACCACGATCGAGTTCTCCACGACCTCCGGCAACAAGCTGCGCGAGACGCTCCAGCAGATCGTCCAGAAGCAGCTCGGAGAGATCGGCATGACCGTCGAGATCAACAACTCCGCCCCCGAGGTCTTCTTCGGCGAGCGCACGCCGGCCGGCGACTTCGAGATGGGCGACTGGGCGTGGTCGGCGAGCCCCGACCCCGAGCTCGCAACGCTCTTCAGCGCGAACTCATTCCCGCCGGACGGCCAGAACTACTACCGCTACAAGAACGACGAGGTCACGAGGCTGCTCGAGCAGTCCGAGGAGACGGTCGACGTCACCGAGAGGGCGGAGCTCGTCAAGCAAGCTTCGCAGATCATGGCCGAAGATCTGCCGCTGATACCGCTCTACCAGCGTCCGAACATCTACGCCTTCTCCGAGAATCTCAAGGGCCCGCAGAACAACCCGACCGAGGCCGGGCCCTTCTGGAACGTGGAGGAGTGGTCGATAGGACAGTAGGCGAGACGATTATGCGAGGCGGGGGGCGCGTGCCCCCCGCCTCGCGTTCTTTAGGATACAGCAGAAAGGACGCCCGGTAGATGAAGAGAAAGATGCGTGGTTCACGGCTGATCCTGGCGATCGCCGTCGTCCTACTGGCCGCGGCGGGCTGCGGTGGGGGCGGCGGTGGCGGGCAGGGTAGCGGAGGCGGCGGGCAGGGGGGCGGCAACAACCTCGTGGTCGGTTACCAGGAGGAGCCGAAGATCCTCAACGGGTACATCGTCGGCGGCGACCTTCTGGCGACCGCGGACATGATCTCGGGGATACTGGAGTCTCCGCTTCAGATTCAGCCAGACCTCTCCTACGCCCCCGAGCTCACCGACGGGGACCCGAAGGTGGTGAGCGAGGACCCGCTGGTGATCGAGTACAAGCTCAGGGAGGGCCTGAAGTGGTCCGACGGCAAGCCCCTGACGAGCGCCGACGCGAAGTTCACGTACGAGCAGATCATGAACCCCGACAACCAGATCATCACGCGCATCGGCTGGGAGAAGGTCGAGAAGTTCGAGACCCCCGACGAGCGGACGGTGAGGCTCAGCTTCTCCGAACCCTACGCGCCCTGGCGCGACATGCTGGTCGACGAGATCCTGCCGAAGCACGTCTACGAGGGGAAGGACTTCAACAAGGACCTGAACAACGAGGTGATCGGCAGCGGTCCGTTCAAGCTGAGGGAGTGGAGGAAGGGCGAGAGCTTCGTCGTCGAGAGGAACGAGAACTACTGGGGCGAGAAGGCGCCGCTCGATTCCGTGACGTTCCGCTTCATCCCGGACTCGAACTCGCTTATAACCGCGCTCACCTCCGGCGAGGTGGACTTTATCAACCCGCCGCCGGACATAGGTCTCCAGGAGCGCCTCGAAGGGATAGAGGGGGCGAAGGTCCTGAGCGAGGTCGGGACGCAGTGGGAGCACCTGGCGTTCAACACCGAGAAGGTGAACAACCTCAAGCTCAGGCAGGCCATCGCCTACGGCATCGACCGCGAGCAGATCGTGAACGAGGTCCTCAAGGGGCAGGTGGAGCCGCTGCAGAGCGTGCTGATGCCCGAGCAGGGCAAGTACTACGCCCCGGCCTGGGAGGAGTACACCTTCGATCAGGGGAAGGCGAGGCAGCTCGTCGAGGAGGCGAAGGCCGAGGGGGCCGCGACGAAGATCGTCTACACGACGACCACGGGCGATAAGCTCCGGGAGACCTTGCAGCAGGTCGTGCAGAAGCAGCTGGGGGACATCGGGTTGGAGGTCGAGATCCGCAACGCCTCCGCCGAGACCTTTTATGGCGAGTGGACGCCCGCCGGAGACTACGAGCTCGGCGAGTGGAACTGGTTCACGAGCCCCGATCCGCAGGTGACGACACTCTTCTCGGCGAACCAGATCCCGCCGAAGGGCCAGAACTACTACCGCTACGGGAACGAAGAGGTCGCCGAGCTTCTGGAGCGCTCGGACGTCACCGCGAACGAGGAGGAGCGGGCCGAGCTCCTGACGCGGGCGCAGGAGATTATGGCCGAGGACGTGCCGCTCATTCCCCTCTACCAGGTACCTTACGTCTACGCCCACGACGAGGCGATCTCCGGCCCGGAGGTCAACCCGACGCTCGCCGGGGCGTTTTGGAACATCGGGAAGTGGTCGCTCCAGCGCTAGCGGTCCAACGATCGGGGCCGGGCGCGGAAGAGCGCCCGGCCCCCCTGAGGGGATGGCTTGCGGAGAGGAGATGGCTTGGGTTTAATGAGGGCGGGATGCGGGTGAGGCGTCGGGAGGTGGTTGGGGCGTGATCTCTTACGTGATACGCAAGGTCCTCTTCAGCCTCGTCGTGCTCGTGTTCGCGAGCATCTTTATCTTCGGGCTCGTGAGTCTCGCGGGCGATCCGCTGGTTGAGCTCAAGCAGAACCCGCGCATCCGGGCCGAGGACATACAGCGCATAAGCGCCATCTACGGGCTCGACCGCTCCTACCCCGAGCAGTACCTGTTCTGGATCAAGGGCGTGTTGCAGGGGGACCTCGGGACCAGCTTCAAGCAGAACGCGCCCGTCAACGAGATCATCGGTCAGAGGATCTTCCCGACCGTGCTCCTCATGGGCACCTCCATCCTCATCACGATGATCTTCGCCATCCCGTTCGGCATCTACTCGGCCATAAGGAAGTACAGTTGGCTCGACAACCTGGGGACGTTCTTCGCCTTCCTCGGGTTCAGCATGCCGATCTTCTGGCTCGCCCTGATCCTGCAGCTCGTCTTCGGGGTGTACCTGACGGAGTGGGCGGGGACGAGGGTCTTCTACACCTCCGGGATCAGCGACACCAACTCGGGCGGTGGTCTCGTGGACCTGATAAAACACCTGACCCTGCCCGCCCTCTCGCTCGCGATCATCCAGAGCGCGGTCTACAGCCGCTTCCAGCGCAGCGCGATGCTGGACGTGCTCTCCTCGGACTACCTGAGGACCGCGCGGGCCAAGGGGCTCTCGCGCAGGACGGTCTACCTCAAACACGCCCTGAGGAACGCGCTCATCCCCACCGTGACCCTGCTCGCGCTGTACATGGGCACGATCCTCGGCGGGGCGATCATCACGGAGACCGTGTTCGCGTGGCCGGGCCTCGGGTTTCTTTTCGCCGACGCCCTCTTCAAGGGGGACTTCAACGTGGCGCGCGGGATCCTGCTGCTCATCGCGGTGCTCGTGGTGTTCTTCAACCTCGTCGCCGACCTGGTCTACGCCTTTGTGGACCCGAGGATCAGCTACGACTAGCAAGGGGACGTAATGACGGAGAGGGAGATCGCGGCAGGGGGGACGCAGGCCGGGTTGGAGCCGTCGCCGGCGGCATTGGGCGACGAGCACGGCAAGGTCGAGGGGCGGACGCAGCGCGAGATCATCTGGCGCCGCTTCAAACGCCACAAGCTCGCCATGGTAGGCGGGGTGGTCCTCCTCCTGCTCTTTCTGGCCGCGCTCGCGGCGCCCGCGCTGGCCCCCTACGAGTACGACGAGATCGACTACACCGCGATAAACCAGGGGCCAAACGCCAGCCACCCGATGGGCGCCGACAACCTGGGCCGCGACGAGCTTACCCGCGTCCTCTACGGAGGGCGGGTCTCGCTTCTGGTGGGCTTGAGCGTCGGGGTGTTCTCGACCCTGCTCGGCGCGGTCGTCGGCATCGTCGCCGGCTACTATGGGCGCTTCGTGGACGTGGGGGCGATGGGCTTTGTGGACTTTATGCTCACCCTACCCTTCCTGCCGGTGCTGCTGGTGTTGGGCAAGATCTACCAGTTCACCGCGATCACGATAGCCGCCGCCGTGGCGCTGCTGGTGTGGATGCCGATCGCGCGCCTGGTGCGTGGGCAGGTCTTGAGCGTGCGCAACCAGGAGTACGTGCAGGCGGCCCACGCCATCGGGGTCTCGGGGCCGAGGACGATGCTGCGGCACATCTTCCCGAACGTCGTCGGCGTCATGGTAGTGCAGGCCACGCTCATAACCGGCGAGGCGATCCTGATCGAGAGCGCCCTCTCCTTCCTGGGCCTCGGCATCCAGCCGCCGACCCCTTCGTGGGGGAACATGCTGGAGGACGCCCGCACCACGATGACGACCCAGTGGTGGCTCACCTACTTCCCGGGCCTCATGATCGTCGTGACCGTCCTCTGCGTGAACTTCCTCGGCGACGGCCTGCGCGACGCCCTGGACCCGAAGGCCGTGGAGTAGTGGGGCCGAACGCGGGTGGCAGGATCGTCGCCACCTTCTCCATCGTCGCCTACGACCCCGAGACGGGCGGGTTCGGGGTCGCCGTGCAGTCGAAATTCCTCGCGGTCGGGGCGGCGGTCCCCTGGGCGAAGGCGGGGGTGGGGGCGGTCGCGACCCAGGCGCTCGCCAACCTCTCTTACGGACCGAAGGGCCTGGAGCTCATGGCCGGCGGCAAGAGCGCGAGGGAGACCGTGGAGGCCCTCACCGCCGGGGATGAGGGCAGGGCCGACCGGCAGGTCGGGGTGGTGGACGCCACGGGCGCCGCCGCGACCTATACGGGGGAGGACTGCTTCGACTGGGCCGGGGGCGTGACCGGCGATCACTACGCCGCCCAGGGGAACATCCTCGTGGGCCGGGAGACCGTGGAGGCGATGGCGAGAACGTACGAGGAGAGGACCGCCGCGGGGGGGATCTCCTTCGCGAAGCGTTTGATCGTCGCGCTCGACGCGGGGCAGGAGGCCGGCGGGGACTCGCGGGGCCGGCAGTCCGCGGCCGTGCTCGTCGTCGCGGAGGGGGGCGGCTACGGGGGCGACGAGCGGACCGTGGACCTGCGCGTCGACGACCATCCGGACCCCATAAAGGAGCTCATGCGGCTCTACGAGTTGCACGAGCTTTACTTTGGGGAGGCGAAGCCGGAGGACGTGGTCCCGATCGAGGGGGAGGTGAGGGGAGAGGTCGTGGCCTCCCTCCGGCGCTTCGGCTACCTGGAGGCCGACGACCCGGGGGACGACGCCCTGTTCGGCGCGCTGAGAGCTTGGACGCGCACGGAGAACTTCGAAGGGCGGGAGCAGGGGAGAGGCTACCTGGACCGCGCGGTGTTGCGGTTCATGAAGGGCAAGGCGGGGACGTAGGTGGCAGGCGGTCGTTGTGCCGGAGCCCGTGGCTACTGTAGGCTGCGTGGCGAAGGGGTACGGGAGGCCCGGAATTCGAAAGCGGTGGGTAGTTAGAGTATGGCGATGCTGGAAGTAAACAACCTCAAGACTCACTTCAAGACCCAGGACGGGGTCGTCAAGGCCGTGGACGGGGTCTCGTTCTCGCTGGAGCCCGGGGAGACCCTGGGGATCGTCGGGGAGTCGGGGAGCGGCAAGAGCGTGACGGCCCTGAGCCTCATGCAGCTCAACCCCAGCCCCCCCGTCTCGTACCCGGAGGGCGAGATCCTCTTCGAGGGGCAGGACCTCCTCAAGGCGAGCGAGGGGAGGATGCAGAAGATCCGGGGCAACGACATCGCCATGATCTTCCAGGACCCGATGACGAGTCTGAACCCGGTCTTCACGGTAGGGGATCAGATTATGGAGGCCATCCGCATCCACCAGCAGGTCTCCAAGGGCGAGGCGAAGAAGCGCGCGATCCAGGTCCTGCGCGACGTCGGGATCGCCAACCCGGAGAGGCGCGTCGACGAGTACCCGCACCAGTACTCCGGCGGGATGCGCCAGAGGGCCATGATCGCGATGGGCCTCTCGTGCAACCCGAAGGTACTCATAGCCGACGAGCCGACGACCGCGCTCGACGTGACGATACAGGCCCAGATTCTGGAGCTCATGGTCGACCTGCAGGAGAAGTACGGGACGGCGATCGTGATGATCACGCACGACCTCGGGGTGGTCGCTCAGCTTGCGGACAAGGTTATGGTGATGTACGCCGGTCGCGCCGTCGAGCAGGGGCCGACGGACGACGTCTTCTACGACCCGATGATGCCATACACGTGGTCGCTCTTGCGCTCCATACCGCGCCTGGACACGGCGGGGGAGGTGAGGCTCCTACCGATCAAGGGGACGCCGCCCAGCTTGATCTTCTTGCCGGAGGGCTGCAACTTCAACCCGCGCTGCCCGTTCGTCAAGGACGAGTGCCTCAGGATAGACCCCGCGCTCGAAAGGAAGAAGCCGGGCCACTCGGCCGCCTGCATCCTCTCGCCGGAGGAGCTGGAGAACAAAAAGCACCGCGTCGACCAGGAGCTGGGGGTGGAGGGATGACCGAAGCACCGAACGGCCGCGCGGAAGCGGCGGGTATGCCCCCAGGCGCGCCGTCCGGCGAGTACCTGCTGGAGACCCGCGGCCTGAAGATGCACTTCCCCATAAAGGCCGGCGTGTTCAAGCGGACGGTCGGGCACGTCAAGGCGGTGGACGGGGTGGATCTTCAGGTGCGCCAGGGGGAGACTCTGGGTCTCGTAGGGGAGTCCGGGTGCGGCAAGAGCACGCTGGCGCGCCTGATCCTGCGTCTTTTAGAGCCTACCGACGGCGAGGTGATCTTCGGTGGGGAGAACATTCTCCGGTACGACCGCAAGCAGATGCTGCGCGTTCGGCGGGACATGCAGATTATCTTCCAGGACCCTTACGCGAGCTTGAACCCGCGCATGACCGTCGGAAACATCATCGCCGAGCCCCTGAAGACGCACGGCGTGGGCGGCAGCGGAGCTGGGGAGCGCAAGCGCCGGGTGCAGGAGCTCCTGGAGATCGTGG
This sequence comes from Rubrobacter sp., assembly GCA_016781775.1. GTDB lineage: Bacteria > Actinomycetota > Rubrobacteria > Rubrobacterales > Rubrobacteraceae > Rubrobacter_F. Next base: position 43,092 of record JADDPR010000068.1, read on the forward strand.
GTCTCAACCCCGAGCACTACAACCGCTACCCGCACGAGTTCTCGGGCGGGCAGCGACAGAGGATCGGGGTCGCGCGCGCCGTCGCCCTGAACCCGAAGCTGATCATCTGCGACGAGCCGGTCTCGGCGCTGGACGTCTCGATCCAGGCTCAGGTCGTGAACCTCCTGCAGGACCTGCAGAAGGAGTTCGGGCTGACGTACGTCTTTATCGCGCACGACCTCTCGGTGGTGAAGCACATCTCCGACCGGGTAGCGGTGATGTACCTCGGCAAGATCGCGGAGATCTCCGATCGCAAGGGCCTCTACGCCGAGCCGCGTCACCCGTACACGAACGCCCTCCTCTCGGCGATCCCGGTCCCCGACCCCGAGAAGGAGCGTGCGCGCCGCCGCGTCGTGCTCGCCGGCGACGTCCCGTCCCCCGCGAACCCCCCGAGCGGGTGCGTCTTCCACACCCGCTGCCCCAGGGCGCGGGAGTACTGCAAGCAGCACGTCCCCCCGCTTATACCCCAGGATAAAGATGATGGGGCCGAGATCGGGGGCAAGCCCGACCACCGCGCCTCTTGCTTCTTCCCCGTTCTCGAAGGACAGCCTATAAACCAGCGCGCCGAGGGCACCCCTTACAGGGTCTCGGACGCTTAACCGCCCTCCGCGCCGCGGCCGGATTCATAGGATGCCAAACGGTAAAGCGGCTATATAATCAGGCGCGTGTGGAGGAACACCTCGACCAAGCTTGATCTGCGGCGCTCGATCGTGCGGGTGTTCGCGCTCGTGCTCGTGCTTCTTGCCTCCATGCTCGCCGCCTATGCTTACGGAAGGTCTCAGAGCCCGGCCTCCCTCTCGGGGGAGAACCAGGAGAGCGTGAGGCTCTACGCCGAGGCTCTCAAGGAGGTCGAGGACGACTACGTCGACCAGGAGGCCGTCGACCCGGAGAAGCAGACCTACGGGGCTATCCAGGGCATGATCGAGTCTTTAGGCGACGAGGGGCACACGCGCTTCTTGACCCCGGAGGAGGTCGAGAGGAACCGCCAGGGCTTATCCGGCAAGTACGTAGGCATAGGCGTCCAGCTCGAGAACCGGGAGGAGAGGGTCGTCGTCTCGTCCCCCATCGATGGTTCTCCGGCCGACGAGGCGGGGGTAAAGACGGGGGACGTGATCGTCGCCGTCGACGGCAAGGGCGTCGAGGGGGAAGACGTCGCCCAGATCGCCGAGAAGGTGCGGGGGCCGGAGGGCAGCCCCGTGGAGCTGACCGTCCGTCGCGGCGAGGAGGAGCAGAGCTTCAAGCTGGAGCGCGAGGAACTCGCCGTAGAGACCGCGTCGTGGAACCTTATCCCCGGGACCGACGTCGCCCACCTCAGGCTCGCTTCTTTCTCGCAGGACGCCGCAGAACAGCTCCGCTCGGCGATGGACGAAGCGAGGGAAGCTGGGGCCGAGCGGTTCATCCTCGACCTGAGGGACAATCCGGGCGGTCAGGTGGACCAGGCCGTAGGCGTCGCCGAGCTCTTTCTGGGGCCCGAGGAGGTGGTCTACGTCCGCAGGGATGCCTCCGGCGAGAAGGACGAGGTGCGGACCTCCGACGACGCGGAGCCCACGGACGCCCCGGTCGTCGTCCTGACCAACGGCGGGACGGCGTCGAGCGCGGAGATCGTGGCCGGGGCCCTCCGCGACAACGGCCGGGCGAAGGTCGTCGGCGAGACGACGTTCGGGACGGGCACCGTCCTCGCCGAGCGGACCCTGAGCGATGGATCGGCGATCCTGCTCGGCATAGCGGAGTGGCTGACCCCGAACGGGGACTTTATCCGGGAGTCCGGGATCGAGCCGGACGTCAGGGTGGTGCTCGCGGAGGGCCAGGAGCCCCTCATCCCGGGCGAGGAAGAGGAGATGACCCGGGAGGAGATCCTCGACGGGGACGCGCAGCTGTCGCGTGCCTTCGAGGCGCTGGAGGGAGCGCCACCACAGGAAGAGCCTCCGCAAGCCTCCTCGCAGGCGTTGCGGGCGCCGGACGGGGGCGCTTAGGGATCTGGCACCGAGGGTAGAATTTCGGGAGCGAGGGGTGCCGAGGCTCCTCGAAAAGTTTTCGGGGAGGAATTATGGGTTTCACGGAACGCGCTTTGTACGGGGCCCTCGGCGGGGCCGGTGGGACGGTGGCATTGAGCGGGCTAAGGTGGGCTCTGACGGGCGTGGGTTTGGTCCAAAAGACCGCGCCCGAGCAGGTCGTCGGAAGGCTAGAAGAGCTGGGGCTCGTAGACGACTGGTCGAAAGGCGCCCGGCGCGCTCTCACGGTGGTTGCGCACCTCGCCTACGGTCTGGGGATCGGGACGTCGCTGGGTCTGTTGCGTCGGGAGAGCGGGGACTCTGTCGAGGAGGCCGCCGTGGGCTCGGCCCTGGGGCTTTTGGCGTGGGGCGTCGGCTGGGCCACCTGGCTTCCGCTCACCGGCGTACACCAGCCCCCTTGGAAGCAACGCAGCCCCAAGGTCCTACTGCCGGTTCTGGACCATGCCGTCTTCGGCGCGGTGTGGGGTTTGATCTTCCGCACCCGAAACTCTTAGATGCACAAGCAAGTTTAAGCATGTTCGGACGGTGACAGGGACCGCGGGTAGGGGTGGCTGCCGGGTGGGCGGATGGCCGGTATGACGTCCGCCAGGGACGTCCCCGACGGGCTAAGGTCCTTGCGGAAGAGTGGGGGGCGCGTCGTCTTCACCAACGGCTGCTTCGACCTCTTGCACCCCGGGCACGTGGCGTATCTCGAGGCGGCGCGCGCTCTCGGAGATGCCCTCGTGGTCGGCCTCAACTCCGATGAGTCGGTTCGGGGGCTCGGGAAAGGCCCGGACCGTCCCATCGTCGCGGAAGGGGACCGCGCCGCCGTCCTTGGCGCCCTTCGGGCGGTCGACGCCGTCGTGATCTTCGATGAGCAGACGCCGATACGCCTCATGCGCGAGGTCCGTCCTGCCGTATACGTCAAAGGCGGCGATTATCGCATCGAGGATCTGCCCGAGGCCGAGGTTGCGGAGGAGATCGGGGCCGAGGTCAGGATCATCCCCTTCGTGGCCGGCTACTCGACGAGCGCGCTGTTGGAGAAGATAAGAAGAGCACCTTCGCCGGGAGCGTAAAGCTCGGGCGTCGGGTCGAGGTGCCGGTGGACGCTCCAGAGCGGGCGAAGCCTGGTTTTTGGTAACGCCTTTCCCCCATCGGTGAGCGGCGCACCGTGCAAACCAGTGCCACATTCACCGCCGCGCTTGTGCAGTCGCCCCGGGACGGGCGGTCGTCCCGGAAAGGAGAAGCGAAATCCTTTTGCGCGGGAGTGGGCGACGGGCAGAGCGAGGACGAGCGTGCGCGGTCAGGGCAGGCGGGGGTCGGTTTGTCGGAGGGCCTCGAACAGTACGATGCCCATGGCGACGCCGAGGTTGAGGCTCTGGGTTTCTCCTTGCTGCGGAATCGTCACCCGTTCGTCGCACAGCGCCAGCAGTTCGGGTCGGATGCCGTGCCCCTCGGAGCCGAACACGAGGAGGTCGTCCGGCCGGAAAGAGAAGCGGGTTAGCGGTTCTGCGTTGCGGTCCGGTACCGTCGCCACCCCTCGGCCCGGAGACGTTCGGAGGAAGGCTTCGGGCTCCTCGACGCGTTCGAAGGCGACGCGGAAGAAGGCCCCCGCCGAGACCACCTTGATGCGGCGGGTTCGGCTCTTCCCGTAGCTCGGGCGTATGAGGCGGTGCGGGTCGTAGACGTAGCATCGCCCGACCCCGAGCGTCTCCAGGGTCCTCGAGATCACGCAGACGTGCTCGAAGTCGCGCGGCGCGTCGAGGAAGACGTTCATGGGTGGTCCGGACCCAACGGAGGGGTAGGTGCCGGGGGGAGTCTAGTCCAGAAGGTCGCGCAGGGACGCGGCGTGGGGACTCGACTTGATCTTGGCGAGCGCCGTTAGTTGTATCTGGCGGATGCGTTCGCGGGTGACGTCGAAGCGCTCGCCGACCTCTTCGAGGGTCTTGGGCTGGCCGCCGGTGAGGCCGAAGCGGTACTCGAGGACCATGCGCTCGCGCTCGGGGAGGCTGCCGAGGGCCTCTTGCATGCGGCTCTTGAGGAGCGAGGTCTTGGCGAGGTCGTGGGGGGTTTCGGAGTCCTCGTCGGCGATAAAGTCGCCGAGCTCGGAGGAGTGGTCCTCCCCGACCGGGGTTTCGAGGGAGATGGAGCGGCGGCTGACGCGCCTTATGCGCCCGATCTCCTCGACCTCGATCTCCATGTGGACCGCGACCTCCTCGTCCGTGGGGTCGCGGTTCAGCTCGGCGGCGAGGGAGCGCTGCACCCGGTAGTACTTGTTTATCTTCTCGACCATGTGGACGGGGACGCGGATGGTGCGGCCCTTGTCCGCGATGGCGCGGGTCACGGCCTGGCGGATCCACCACGTCGCATATGTGGAGAACTTGAAGCCCTTGCGGTAGTTGAACTTCTCGACCGCCCGCATCAGGCCGATGTTCCCCTCCTGGATGAGGTCGAGGAGAGAGACGCCGCGGCTCGCGTACTTCTTCGCGATGGAGACGACGAGCCTCAGGTTCGCGCGCGTCAGGTGGGCCTTGGCCCGCTTGTCGCCGCGCTCGACGCGCTTGGCGAGGTAGACCTCCTGGCCCTTGGTGAGGAGCGGGGTCTTGCCGATCTCGTCGAGGTACATCTGGACGGCGTCGCCGGTGTAGCGGGTGCGAAGGTCGCTCTCGAGGACCTCCTCGACAATCTGGGCGTCCTCTTCCTCGTTGTGGAGGGTGTCGTTCAGGAACTCGGCGTCCACCACTTCGACGCCGTGCTCGCGAAGGAGGCCGTAGACCTGCTGGATCTCCTCGGTCGAGAGGTCCACTTCCTGGAGGAGGTCCAAGACCTCGCTGGACTCGAGGGTACCGGAGCTTTGTCCGGCCTCGAAGAGATCCTGGATCTCCTCTATCTCACGAAGGTCGCGTTGGGGCTGCAAGGTCTCCTCTGGTCTACTGTGGTCGGTCCATCGGTTCCCGAAACACTAGCCTTATTGACGCGTAATATATCCGATAAGGGACAAAGATCAACGAGCGCGTTACGAAAGGGGCACGCCTTGCTGGGCTTGAGAAACCTGTACCGGGTCTTCCAGGAATCGCGCACCGCGGCCCGTAGACAGACGACCCTCGCGGTCGCAGGCGACGCCCCCGAGGCAGCCGCCTTGGCGTCCCTCCTGAACGCCTCCGGTTCCGCGAACGGGGCGGAGGTACTCCTCTCCGTCTCGCCCCGTCCGGGCGGAGGGGCGGAGGTCTCGTTCTCCGGCCGGGGCGTGGAGGACGAGGACAGGGTTACGCTCTCGACGGTCACGGAAGAGGCCGTCCGGGCGGAGCTCGCGCCGAGGCTCGTGTCGGCGCTGGACGAGGACTACCTCGTGCCTCTCGCCAAAGGGTATGCGCTCTTCAGGAGGGCGGCTTGCGAGGAGATCGTGCGGAAGAACGCCCGCCAGAACGCCGTGATCGGGGTGCTGCCCATCCCCGGCGCGGATATGCCTGCTATCACCGCGAACCAGGGCAGGATGGTCTTGAACATCGCCGCGGCCTACGGTGAGGAGCTGACGATGGAGCGGGCGCGCGAGCTCGTCGGGGTACTCGCGGCCGGCTTCGGCCTCCGGGCGGTCAGCCGTCAGGTCTTGAAGCTGGTGCCCGTCGCGGGCTGGGCGGCCTCCGGGGCGATCGGCTACGCCGGGACGGTGGCGATGGGGCGAGCGGCGATCCTGTACTTCGAGCGCGGCGGGGTGCAGCCGGGCCCCGGCGAGAGGTCCGAGATCCTGCGCCGCGCCCAGGAGGAGGCGAAGGCCTTCGCCTCGCGCATTCGCCGGCGCTAGACCGGCCCTTCGAGCGCCGTTTCTGCCCCCGAAAGAAAGCTGGCGCGGCCCGCCGGCGTTTGTTCCGCCGGAGCGGTGCATATAATCCTCTATATGGTCTCGGAGATACTGGGTGCGATAAACGTCGTGCGAAGAGCGTTCGCGGAGGTCCGCAGGCTTGGGGTCCGGCTCTTTCTCGCGTTCACTGGCGTGCAGGCGGTGCTCGTGGCGGGGCTTATCGCTCTCGCCGAGATCCGCAAGCGCCGGTTCGGGCCGAGCGACGGTTTCCCGTGGGAGGAGCAGCCCGAGGTCGAACTTGATTCCGGGGGCATGCTTAAGCTGTATTCCTTCGGGGTGAAGCTCTACGAGTCGATGCTCGAGGAGATAGAGGGGGCCGAGGAGGCCATCTTCGTCGGCACGTTCATCTGGAAGGGCGACGAGATGGGGAAGCGCTTCGTGGAGGCGCTCCGGAGAAAGGCCCAGGAGGGCGTGAAGGTCTGCGTGATCTTCGATGGGCTTGCGAACGTGGGCGTGCCCCCGTCGTTCAAGCAGTTTCCGGAGGAGATCCAGACGCTCCATTTCCGTCCGCTCTGGGGGCCCGCGAACCTCGCCAACCCGAGGAACGTCTTCCGGTACCACCGTCACACGATGATCGTGGACGGCAAGGTAGGCTTTGTGGGCGGCTACAACATAGGTTCGCTCTACGAGGCGGGATGGCGCGACACGCACATCAAGATCCGGGGCTGGGAGGCCCGGGAGCTCGAGAACGACTTCGTGGACTTCTGGAACAGCCACCGCACCGACGATCTAGAGCCCATAAAGATCGAGCGCAGGCGCAGCTGGAACCCGGCCGTCGTCTTCCGCCGCAACGACCCTTACTTGAGGATCTTCCCCATAAGGGCGATGTACATCGAGGCTATGGACCGGGCGAACCACCACATCTACCTCACCCACGCCTACTTCGTCCCCGACCGGGCGATGCGGGCGGGGCTGATCGAGGCGGCCAAAAGGGGCGTGGACGTGCAGGTTCTCATCCCGCGCGACTCGAACCACGTCACCGCCGACTGGCTCGCCCGGCGCCACTTCCACGAGCTCCTGAGCGCGGGCGCGAGGATCTTCCGCTACAAGCACATCATGATCCACTCCAAGACCGCGACGATAGACGGGGTCTGGTCCACGGTCGGCACAGCGAACATCGACCGCTACAGCATGCTGGGGAACTACGAGATCAACCTCGAGGTCTACGACGAGCGCCTCGCCGACCAGATGGAGCGCATGTTCGCCCTCGACAAGACCAACGCCGATGAGCTTACGCTGGAGAAATGGGAGAGTCGCCCGCTGCCCTCGAAGGTCGTGGAACGCGCCCTCGCCACCCTGAGCCCGCTGGTCTAGAGCCGCCCGGATCAGGGTCGGCCTCGTAACCACGAGGCAAAGACGCTTCCGAGACCATCCTCCAAGGATGAAGACTCGCGGTAGAGCGCAGGTAGAGTACGGTCACGCGCGGGAGGCTAACCGTGGGGCGTCGAGTCGGGAAGGGGGGCGATTGCCGAAGGACAGCCCGCCACGCTCGCGAGTAGGGACACGCTTCGCGTTCGTGCGTGATGGGGCGTCCGTAACGCTTTGTATAATGCGAGCAGTAGTAGGTTCGGTTTGTATGGGAGGAGACGGGTTGGCGGAGTGGCGGCTCCTGGAGCCGGGGGCGGACGTCGTCGCGGAGCTTCGGCGCGCGGCGGAGGTAGACGAGCTGTGCGCCCGCGTGCTCGCGAACAGGGGCGTCGACGCCGGGGCCGCCTCGGGGTTTCTCTCGCCTTCGTTGAAGGCCATCGGGGCGCCGGAGGAGGAGGCGTGGCGGGTCGCGGCGCGCAGGGTTGCGCGGGCCGTAAAGGGCGGCGAGCGCATCGGGATCTTCGGGGATTACGACACGGACGGGATCACCTCGTCCGCGGTGCTCTACCTCGCGCTCTCCCGGTACACGGAGAACCTCGCCGTCAAGCTTCCGACGCGCCAGACGGGGTACAGCCTGCTGGAGCCGTACGTCCGGGACCTCTTCGCCGACGGGGTGGACCTCGTCGTCACCGCCGACTGCGGCATCTCCAACAAGGCGGGGGTCGAGCTCGCGGCCTCGCTTGGGATGGACGTGATCGTGACGGACCACCACATCCCGCCGGAGGACCCGCCCGAAGCCCCGTCCGCCGTCGCGGTCCTCAACCCCAAGCTCTGGAACAGGGACGACCCGTTGGCGGGGGTCGGGGTCGCCTGGAAGTTCGCCTGGGCCGTGGCCCGGGAGATGGGGGATACGGACGGTAGGAAGCACCTCGGGAGGCTTCTGGACCTCGTGGCTCTGGGGACGATCGTGGACATAGCGCCCCTCGTCGGGGACAACCGCGCGCTCGCCGCGACGGGCCTCAAGCACATGAACCGCTCCCTGATCGCCGGCGCCGCCCGCCCGGGGCTCGGGGCGCTCGTGAAGGTGGCGGGGGTGAGGGGCGCTTTGGACGAGGGAGACCTCGGCTGGAAGCTCGGGCCGAGGATCAACTCCATCGGCAGGATAAAGCACCCCGGGCCCGCCCTCGAACTCCTCCTTACGGACGATTCGAGGGAGGCGATGAAGCTGGCGGTCCTCTTGAACCAGATGAACTCGGACCGCCAGCAGCGCACCCGTTACGCCGTGGAGAGGGCGATGGAGGGGGTCGTGCCGGAGCAGGACTTCAAGGTCGTGGTCGCCGAGGAGGGGATGCTCGGGGGGCTCGCGGGGCTCGTCGCCGGCAGGGTCGCGGGGGCGACGGGGAGGCCGGCGGCGGTCCTCAACCGGCGGGCCGACGGCTCCTACGGCGGGTCGGCGCGGGCGGGGGAGACGGACGTGGACCTGTACGGCGCTCTGCACGAGGTGCGCCACCTTCTCGGAGAGTGGGGCGGGCACCGCAAGGCGGCCGGGCTCTCGGTCAAGGCTGGGGCGTTCGACGACTTCGTGGCCGGGGTGAACGAGGCGGTACGGGCCCAGACCCTGGAGGAGCCGGAGATCCTGACGCCCCCGGTGGAGGTGGACGCCGAGGTGCCGCTGGAGAAACTCTCCAACGGGCTGCTCGACTGGCACGAGAAGATCGCGCCGTTCGGGAGCGGGAACCAGCGTCCCGTCTTCGTGAGCGAGGGGCTCAAGGTTCAGGGATCGCGCAAGCTCTGGGAGGGTATGAACCTCCTCACCCTGACGGGGGGGCTCTCCGCAAAGCTCGCGGGACAGGAAGAGGTCGTCCCCGCGGGGGCATTCGATGCGGCGTACACGGTGAGACGGAACGCCTACACCGGGGGGACCGAGCTCGAGATACTTGACTGGAGGGGGTAGTTGAACGCCATCGGGGTCGACGTCGGGGGAACCAAGATCGCCGCCGGTGTCGTGACGCCGGAGGGGAAGCTTCTCAACGAGGTCCGCTACCCCTCGTCGGGCCCGACGGAGAGGCTCTTGTCGAGCATCGCCCGAGCGATCAACGACGTGGGGGACGGGTACGAGGTCGGCGGGGTCTGTCTCGCCGTGCCCGGCAACATCCTGGCGACGGAGAACAGAGTGGTCTTTTCGCCCAACCTGCACACCATAGAGAACATCGACCTCAAGAAGGAGATGAAGGGGAGGACGGGGCTCGACCTCACCGTGGAGAACGACGCGAACGCGGCGGCCTGGGGCGAGTTCCGGTTCGGGGCGGGGGCCGCGTACGACCATCTCGTCTTCATCACCTTGGGCACCGGGGTGGGGGGCGGGGTGATCTCGCACGGCATGCTCCTGCGCGGCGCGCAGGGGGCGGGCGGGGAGCTCGGGCACATGACCATCAACGCGACTGGCCCGCGCTGCGGCTGCGGCAACCGGGGCTGCCTGGAGTCGCTCGCCTCGGGGACCGCGATCCAACGGCGCGCCCGCGAGGTCGCGGCCGAGGAGCCGGGCTCGGCCCTGGGGAGGCTCGCCATCAACCGCAAGGTCCTCGGGGAGGACGTCACGAGGCTCGCCCGGGAGGGGGACAAGGCGGCGCTCTCGGTGCTGGAGGAGACGGGGATGTGGCTCGGGATCGGGCTCGCGGGCTACACGAACGTCTTCAACCCCGAGGTGATCGCCATCGGCGGCGGGGCTTCGGCGGCGGGCGACCTGATCCTGGACGCCGCGCGCCGCGAGGTCCACCTTCGCGCCCACTCCCCTGCCCGCGACCTCGTGGAGATCAAGGAAGCAACCCTGGGCCCGGAGTCCGGCGTACTCGGTGCCGCGGCCCTCGCCCGCGACGCCTCCGGCGAGTACGTCCTGGGCACCTGAAGACGGCGCCTTGCCCCTCGTAGTCGTCCCGACCCCGATAGGCAACCTCGAAGACATTACGCTTCGCGCCCTGAGGATGCTCGGGGAGGCGGACGTCGTCGCCTGCGAGGACACCCGCCGCACCGGGCGGCTCCTCGCCCACTACGAGATAAAGAAGCCCCTCGTCCCCCACCACGAGCACAACGAGGAGCGCTCCGCCGAAGGGCTGGCCCGGAGGGCGCGAGACGAGAAGGTCGCGCTCGTCTCCGACGCCGGCACCCCGCTCGTCTCCGATCCCGGATTCCCGCTCGTGCGGGCGTGCATCGAGGCCGGCGTGAACGTGGAGGTTCTGCCCGGGCCCTCCGCCCTTATGACGGCGCTCGTCGCCTCTGGGCTCCCGACGGACGTGGTCGTCTTTCTCGGGTTCCTCCCGCGCAAGGGCCGCGAGCGGAAGGAGCTTCTGGAGAGGATGGGGCGCGAGCCCTCGACGTTCGTGGTCTACGAGTCGCCCCACCGCCTCCTGAAGACGCTCGGGGAGCTGCCCCCGGAGGCCCCGGTTGCGGTGTGCAGGGAGCTCACGAAGCTGCACGAGGAGGTCTTCAGGGGGGCGGCGGCGGAGGCGAGGGAGCATTTCTCCGGCGAGGTGAAGGGGGAGGTCGTGCTCGTCGTCAGGGGCGGCTCGGAGGAGGAGCCCGCGAGCTTCGAGGAGGCCGTCGAGAGGGCGAAGGGGTACGTCGCGGACGGTGAGAGCACGTCGAGGGCGGCGGCGCGGGCGGCGAAGGAGACGGGGCAGAGGCGGTCGGAGATCTACGACCGTCTCGTGTGAGCTCCGCTGACGGTCCACCCGGGCCCACTCCTTCAGGTCAGGCGTTGACGGAGCTGCGGGTCCCTTCTTCGAACCTCCCGAGTCGGGGGCGGCAGGCGAATCTCGTCGCCGCGAACTCCGCCGCGCTACCGGCCAAGGCCGGCGGGATGCCGTCCGGGCTGCCGCAGGCGCGGCGCGCTTTAGGCCGGTGATATCGGGATGCTGCACGAACGACCTGTCGTGACTGTGATCGGCGCTGCGGCGACGCTCGGCTTTGCCCGCCGTTCGTGCAGTACCCTTCCCCTGGGCAACCCGCCGTATTCTTGCGGGCACCTCCCTTCGTACGCCGGGCGATCGGTGTGCCACCCCTGGCCAACGTCGATAACCCGCAGTTGTGGAACCGCCCGAGCACCTCCTCTACCTCCGACGTATAGATCCCCACGAACCCTTAGCCCTTCGCCCCGTGCCGAGGCCGCCGATTCGCTGCCGACTGGCGCGCCGCAGCCTGCGCTTCAGAGTCGTTCGTTTGCTTGGCTCGCCCAGAACCCTCGCCTTGAGTCAGGGCAGATCGCCGGGGAGCGCGCTCCCGGCGGTTTTTGGCATGTCCGCCGAAGGATCTTCCTTCCCCCGTATTCTGCCGACGGCTGTTCGTTCGTCCACTCGCCCTCCCTTCCGACCGATCCACGCCGAAGGAAGACGCCTGCGAGACCGAGCGGTGGACCAAGCAACTTTAGAATAGAAGGCGGCAGGGTGGGCGCACGGTCGTGGTGCGGTTAACATAGGTTTTGGGTGGGTTTGGTTGCACGAGCCCTGGCGGGGCGATCATACGCCAGGCGCAACGAGCACGAGGGAGGAAACGGTGGATCAGGTACGCGGCATCGGGAGAGACCGCGAGATGCGTCCCGTGAGGGTGTTGTTGGCCGACGACCATACGTTGTTCCGTCAGGGGCTGGCGGGTGTCCTGGCCTCCTACGAGGGCATGGAGGTCGTGGGCGAGGTCCCCAACGACGCCGCCGCGCTCGAGCTCGCCCGCGAGTTGGAGCCCGACGTGGTCGTGATGCAGGTGCAGGTGCCCCTCGAGAGGGCCAAGGAGGCCCTGCGCGAGCTGCAGGAACTTCCGCGCCCACCCAAGGTCGTTATAGTCACCATGTTCGAGGATCCCCGCTATGTGAGGGAACTGATGGGGTTCGGGGCGAACGCCTATCTCCTCAAGAGCTCTTCGGCGGAGCACCTCATCGCCGCCATGCGTGCCGCCGTCTTCGACCCGGATGGAGAGCACGTCGTGGTGGAGATGCCGCGCTCGATGCTGGAGATCCGGGGCGGCGAGGGCGGCGTCCTGTCGGCGAGGGAGATGGAGGTAATTTTGCTGGCGGCGAGGGGGCTCTCCAACCGTCAGATCTCGCGGTCCCTCCACCTCTCGGAGGCCACGGTCAAGCGCCACCTCGCCAACATCTACCCGAAGATGGGCGTCTCCTCCCGCGGCGAGGCCGCGAGAAAGGCGCTGGCGGAAAATTGGATCACCATAGAAGACGTCACCGAGTAGGGATCCCGTGGAGAGAGCCGACGGGCTAGCAGACGCCCTCCTTCCGGCTCTCGACGAGCGCCTCCGCCTTGTCGAGGGCCGAGAGCAGACCATTCATGGTCACGTCGTGCGCGTCGGAGGTACGCCCGCCCACTGAGATCACGGCATTCATGCTGTCGGTGATAAGCACGCCCACCCAGCACACGACGCCCCGGGGGACCTCCGATCCCTCCCCATCGTAGTTTCTCACCAGCGCGTGGGGCGAGAAGCACTCCGTTTGCGCTTCGAGTTCTTCCGGGGAGGCGAGGAGCACGTCGTCGCCGGGGCGGTGCTTGAGTAAGGCCAGGCCCAGGGCTTGCCGGTACATCTGA
>JADDPR010000272.1 GCA_016781775.1 Rubrobacter sp.
TAATCGCATCATCGAGCCCACGGGCGGCAAGATCTTTCTGGAAGGCGAGGATGTTACGAACGTCAACCCGGACAAGCTCCGGCGGAGGATCGGGTACGTCATCCAGCAGATAGGGCTCTTCCCGCACATGACGGTAGCCGATAACATCGCCACCGTCCCCCGGATGCTCGGTTGGGACAAGAATCGCATCTCCGAGCGCGTAGACGAGCTTCTGGAGACGGTCGGGTTGAACTCCTCCTTCAAGAGCCGCTACCCGAAGGAGCTCTCCGGCGGCCAGCAGCAGCGGGTCGGGGTGGCGCGGGCGATGGCGGCCGACCCCCCGATCATGCTCATGGACGAGCCGTTCGGGGCGGTAGACCCGATCACGCGCGAGCGGCTCCAGGACGAGTTGCTGCGCATCCAGGCAGAGATTAAAAAGACCATCGTCTTCGTCACACACGACATAGACGAGGCCATAAAGATGGGGGATCGCATCGCCATCCTCCGGCAGCGCTCGCGCATAGCTCAGTACGACACGCCGGAGAGGATACTGACCGACCCGGCGAGCGAGTTCGTCGAGGAGTTCATCGGATCGGGAGCCTCCATAAAGCGCCTGAGCCTGAGTCGGGTGGCGGACGCCCGGACCTCGGACTGGCCGGTGGCCAAGAGCAACGAGGGCCACGACGTGGTGCGGGAGAAGATGCGAGCATCCGGTAGGGACCATGTGCTGTTGCTCGATGACCAAAAGCATCCCAAGCGGTGGGTGAGCATGGCCGATATCGAGAACGACGGCGTACCGCTGGAGGAGGCGGGTCGGCCGGCGGTGGACATTGTGGACGAGAACACCAGCCTGTACGACGCCCTGGATACGATGATCACCTCCTACAAGGGTTCCGCCATCGTGGTCGACGAGGCGGGCACTTACAAGGGCTTGGTCGACTTCGACACGGTGCTTGAGGCGATCAACGACATGCGACCCGATTCGAACCGCGAGTCCGCGGAGGAAGCGCGCCCATGAGCGCCGTTCGTCGAAAGCCGGAGTGTAGAGGCCGCCCCGGGGACGGGAGCCGACGGTGACGAGCACCCATAAGACACCCCGGGAGAAGAAGACGGAGGAGAGAACGAAGCAGGAGGAGGGGCGGCCGGAGGTCAGCGGAGGCTCGAAGTCCGAAGCGCCTTCGGCAGATCTCGGTGCCTTGCGTAAGGTGGTGCGCTACTTGCCGATGCCGCTGTTCCTCGGGCTCGTATGCCTGGCGCTTTACCTGTGGGTTAGCAGCCTCGAGCTAGACGCTATAGAAGCGCGGACGATCAACCAGGAGTACATCATCGCCCGCATGATGGAGCACCTCTGGCTTACCGGGGCGGCCACCGTGGTCATCGTCGTGCTGGCCGTTACCTTCGGCGTGATGCTTACCCGACCGGTTATGGGGCGGGTGGCGCCCACCATAGCCAGCATAGCCGCCCTCGGGCAAGCGACGCCGTCCATAGGCGTGCTCGTGCTGATCGCTATACTTCTTGGCCGGTTTGGCTTCAACGCGGCGCTGTTCGGGCTGGTCATCTACGCGTTTTTGCCGGTACTGCGGAACACGATGGTCGGGCTCCAGCAGGTGGATAAGTCTGTCATCGAGGCCGGACGAGGGATGGGTATGACCAAAACGGCCGTGCTGTTCCGTATCGAGCTTCCGCTCGCCATCCCAGTCATGCTCGCCGGTATCAGGACCGCCCTGATCATCGTCGTCGGCACCGCAACGGTGGCGACGTTCATCAACGCCGGGGGCATGGGCGACATGATCACCAACGGCATAAAGCTCAGGCGAGAGCCCGTGCTGATAACCAGTGCCGTGCTGACGGCCGTGCTGGCGCTATCCATCGACTACCTGGCGGGCATCGCCGAAGACATCCTGCGGCCGAAAGGCTTGTGAGTGCCAAAACTGCGAAACCTACTTCGCCATCGTTGTGCTTCCCAATTACCGTGTAGAGCTACCGAAGGAGGAAATCGGTGCGGATACTGAGGAGGACCCTGTTCCGGACGGGCGCTGTACTGGCCGTCCTTGCCGTGGCGCTGGGCGGCTGCGGCGGAGGCGGCGGGGGCGGGCTTGGTGGCAGTCCCAGCGCCGCGGGACCGCTCGCCGACGTGGACCTGTCCGATGCGAGCTTCAAGGTCGGTTCCAAAGCCTTTACGGAGCAGTTGATCCTCGGCCAGATCGCGATTCAGGCTCTCCAAGCCACGGGTGCGAGCACCGAGGATCGTACCGGGCAGGCCGGCTCGGACGCGACCCGTCTATCTTTGGAGAACGGCGAGATGGACATGTACTGGGAGTACACCGGGACGAACTGGATCGAGCACCTCGGCAGAACGGACCCCGTCTACCCCGCGGAGAAGCAGTATGAGGCCGTCAAGAGAGCGGAGCGCGAGGAAAACGATATCGTGCTCCTCGCGCGGGCCCCGTTCAACAATACCTACGCGATCGCTATGCGCTCGGAGGCGCCGGAGGAAGTTCCCGCGCTCAAAGGCGTGACGAAAATCTCCGACATTGGCCGGCTGATCGAGGAAAATCCGGACGAGGCTACCATCTGCGTCGAGAGCGAGTTCAGCACCACCAACGACGGTCTGCCCGGCACGGAAAAGCACTACGGCTTCGAGTTCCCGGACGATAACATCCACCTGTTCGATACGGGCGTCGTCTACGATCGGACCGACGCGGGCGACCCCTGCAACTTCGGCGAGGTGTTCACCACCGACGGCAGGATCGCCGCCTTGGGCCTGACGTTGCTGGAGGACGACAAGAACTTCTACCCGATCTACAACCCGGCCGTAAATGTTCGCCTGGACACCTACGAGGAGTACGGGGAACAGCTCGACGCCGTCTTCACCCCCGTGTCCGAGGCGCTCGACACCGAAAGTATGCGGGAGATGAACACCGCCGTGGACGTGAACGGCGAGCTCCCCGAGGACGTGGCCGAGCAGTGGCTGCGGGACAAAGGCTTTATCGAGTAGACGGAAAACTCACTCGAGTCTTCGCGGGTCGGAGGGCAGAAGCTCGGTGCTTCTGCCCTCCGGCCTTCTTCATGGGGCCCATCGATGCCGTCATAGGCCAGGCCGAAAACGTAGCTTCTTCGCTTCGGAAGCGTACGGAAGAGAACGACCAAGGCTAACCTTGGGCACGACGCGAGAGCCAAGACCGCGACAAGCATGGCACCCTCGGCGACTGAGGGGGACGCGTCAAGCAACTCGCGGCCGACCCGGCGGCTCTAAGCACCACAACAGAACGGCTTGCCTGTCAAATAAGGGGTAAGAAAACAACACCTCAAAAACGGCTTAGGATAGTGTCCCTCCTTCCCCGGCGGGACGCTATCAGAAACGTCCGTATTGTTGCAGCGTGGTGGCGCGATCGCCGCGCCCGGGGCAGAAGACACCGGACGCGGCGAGGTTTGCTGCTAGGATGGCCCCGAGAGGATCGCCCGGAGGAGAAGCCGCCTAGTGCCCCGCTTTTCGATACGCCGCACCCTGGCCGTAGGCAGCCTGAGGGCTTTCCTGCGCCTGGAGGTCGGGGTAGGCCAAGAGAATTTGGGACCGCTCGGCGGGGCCGAACGACTCGCCGACGGGCTACGCAAGGCCCGCAGGACCTCCCAGAAGCGGGCGGAGAGGATCCGCGCGCTGAAGGCGGAGCTGGCCGAGCTGCGCGCCGCCCGCGCCAAGGACGCGAGGCTCCTCGACTACCTGCTCTCGGACGCCTTCGAGAGGCGCGGGCCGTGGGTGACCGGGGCACGGGTGCACGGGAAGACGTACGGCAGGGCGGCGCGCGACGCGAGCCCCCGTCTGCGGGAGTTCTTCCGGGCGTTCCCCGAAGCCTCCAAGGGCAGGGTGCTGGAGCCGGGCTCCTTGGAGGGCGCCATGACCTTAGAGCTTGTTTTGCAGGGATGAGGGTTGAGGAAGGCCTGTACGCTCTCGTGCATGAGAAAGACCTACCCCACCGACCTCTCCGACGAGGAATGGGCCCGTTTGAAGATCCACCTTCCGGCCTCGAAGCTGCCGGGCAGGCTGCGCGCCCACTCCTTACGCGACATCTTGGACGCCATCTTCTATGTCTTGAGGAGTGGCTGCCCTTGGCGGATGTTGCCCGGCGACTTCCCGCCTTGGTCCACCGTTTACTACCACTTCAGAAAATTCCGCCTGAGCGGAGTATGGCACCTCATCTTTGTCGCCCTGCGCACAGCGGAGAGAAGGAGGGTCGGCAAGGACCCCGACGCCTCAGCGGCCATTATGGACTCCCAGAGTATGAAGACCACCGAGGAGGGCGCCCGATCGAACGGCTACGACGCCCACAAGAACGTCAAGGGCCGAAAGCGGCACCTGCTGGTCGACACCTTGGGCCTACCGCTCTCGGTCTACGTCACGCCGGCGAGCATGCAGGATCGGGCAGGAGCGCGCCTCCTGCTCGCCGGGCTGGGACCGCTGGTGCCCGGCCTGAAGAAGATTTGGGCGGATGGCGCATACAGCGGTACGGAGATCGCCGATTGGTGCGAGGAGCAGGGAGGGTGGGAGCTGGAGGTCGTCGAGCGGAACCGGGAGGCCAAGGGCTTCGAGGTCCTGCCGAAGCGGTGGATCGTGGA